>DASYDW010000098.1 GCA_036499395.1 Pirellulales bacterium | reverse complement strand
ATCCACACGAAATGGTACTTCAGGTCGAAGCGACTATGCGAACCAGTCCGGTACTTTTCCATCACCCGATCATAGCAAACCGAAAAACCTCAAGGGTTCGCCTGACGGCGAGGGATTTAGACCCATCGCATGGACATTAATCGACGTCTACTGAGCGCAAATGCTTTGGCCTCGTAGACCCAAGCTATTTCACCGAGGCGAACTTCGCGGCCGCGGTTTCCTGCGGTCGGGCGGACTTCGGCTGGGTGGTACTTTTTTCTTGCAGCGCGTTGACCTTGGCCGCCAGGCGACGAGCCTTTTCGGATTCCTTGCGCTCGCGCCGCTCGGCCAACCTGCGTTCGCGATTCTCCTGCTTTTTGGCAGTCAACATGTTTTCTTGTTGCTGCAAATAGGCCTGCTGCAGTTGTGCCTGTTGTTGCTGGTAGGCCAATTGCGCCTGGTACTGATACGCCATTTGCGCTTGCTGCAGCGCCGCTGTAGCTGGACTCGTATTCAACGGCGACATCATCGAACCCATACCGGGTGATTGCATGCCACCTCCACGAGAGCAACCTTGAGCATACGCCTGGCTGACGAGCAGGCTTGCTAGGATGATCGAAAGCAATAGCGCCGTCTTCATCTGTGCCTCCTCCGCGATGTTAAAAGACGACCGGCCAACGTCTCTTCAGGCCCAGGGGCAAAGGGCCCGACTAGCGAGTGATCGGGTCATCACCGTTGGCCAGGTCGTCACGCTTCGTGTCGCGCTCAACTCGTCGTATGACTCAGATGATTTCGCCTGAATCAAGGCGACGACCGAGCGCTAAGAATCCCTCCGAAACTCTCTCCACTACTTTTTTGCAATTGCTTGCCTAATGACGCCGGAAAAACGATCGAAATCCATGCGAGCTACTCGACGCTGTCGGAGTCGCCAGCGTGCCGCTCAATGTTCCCACGGTAACCGTGCTGCCGGCAGCGAGCGTTGTCGGGAAGTTCGACGGCAAGGCCTGCTCATTCGAGGTCTTGGGATCGCTCGAAAGCGTCAGCGAGCCGGCACCATTAGTGTCAGTCGTAACTTGACCAACGACGGTGCCGTCGATGGCCACGTCCAGTGTCGTGCTGGCCGCGGCGCCGGCGACGGTAACCTTAAACTTCGTCACCGTCGTACCGTCAGTCGAGGTTCCCGTGGAATACGAGACGCTGCCGGTGGCGGTGCTGCTGGTTTCCGTGAGTTGAGCCGTGAGACGCGTAACGTCGCTCAGCCCTCCTCCTTCTCCACCGCAGCCCCCTTGCATGCCGGTCGACGTGGCCAGCGAACCACTGAGGGTTCCCACGGTGACGGCCGCGCCGGCGGCTATCGACGTGGGGAAGTTCGACGGCAGAGCCTGCTCGCTCGAGCTGGGATTGCTCGACAAGACGAGCTTGCCAGCGCCGTTTGCATCGGTCGTAATCTGACCGACAACGGTTCCTGCGAGCGACACGTCGAACGTCGTATCGGCGGCCGCGCCGGAAATGCTGACTGCAAACCTGGTTGTCGTCGTGCCGTCGACGGTGCCGGGCGAATACGTGGCCGAGCCCGTGGCGGTGCCGCTTGCGTCCGTCAACTGCGTCGTGAGCACGGTCTGCGCCGTCGAGGACGTCAAATGCGTCATCGCCGAGGTTACCGTCGGGGCAGATACCTGGGCGCTGGTCGAGAGCCCCAGGTATGGACCGAATTGTTGTAATGCCGGACCGAACGCCAGTCCGTGACCGGAGAGCATGTCTCGATTCTCAAGCTGTTCACACAAGCCGAGTCGGCGGAACGACGACGACTTCTTACGCGGATTCTTTGGTTGCATCTGCAGACCTCCTAACATCCTGGTGTGCCGCCTGTGGTGTGTGGCCCGCGTTTCCTAGCATCCCTGGCGATCGATGGCACTGCTGGCAGCAGCAGAATTGGTCCGGCCGGCCTCTTGAATGCTTGCTGCCGGGCGAGCGCTTCGCCGCGGCCAACCGCGCGCAAACGCATGCCGACGACCTCTCGATCGGCAAACGATTTGCTACAGCAGGCCGCAGGCGAATGCGCCGCAGCCCTTAGATCCTCTGTTTCAACCCCGTAGCGGTCCCGCGACTGATGGACGCGGAATTTTCGGCCGCAAGCGGATCAACACATCATGAACCGCCTGCGGCCTTGGCCTCTCTGATGGGTTAGTCACGGGCGGATTGCAAAAACCGCCGCCCGAGAAGGAATTTCTTGAGTTACTGGCAACCTTTCTGGGTTTGCAGGCCGTCGCGCCGTGCCCAAGAAGAAGCGCCCCCGTACACGCGAATTCCTGCCTCGACAGCGTGGGATCGCCGGGGAGTGAATACTTTTCCTGGTATCTTGCGGCGGATTGATTCCGTTTTGGTGACTATTTCGGCAGGCAGCCAGTAAGCGGAGAATGATCCTTCGAGATACGATTGATGGGAGGCCTTGCGGGGGCGAGGTTCCCAACGAGCGAAATCAACGACTCATGATGCCTACTGGCAAGCGGGGCTTACCGGCCCCGGATCAGCCCGACGCTTATTTAATGACAGTTTCTGAATCTGGCCCGAACCCTGATGAGCTGATTGCGCTGGCTAAGCGCAACAGTGAGGGTGCCCTGGGCCAACTGCTCGAGTTATATCGCAGCTACCTGGCGTTGATGGCGCGTGTGCAAATAGGTCGTCGCCTGCAAGGGAAGGTGGACGCGGCTGATGCTGTGCAGGAGACATTTCTCGAAGCACATCGAAATTTCGCGCAGTTTCGCGGCCAGAGCGAGGCGGAATTCGTTTCCTGGCTGCGGCAGATTCTTGGAGCCCGGCTTTCGAACCTGGTGCGGCACTACCTGGGAACTAAGGGACGCGACATACGACTCGAGCGAGCCATGGTTCACGAGATCAATCAATCGTCCGCAATCATGAACTTCCAGTTGGTCTCGGCTCAGGAAAGCCCCAGTAGTCATGCTTCACGCCGCGAGCACGCCGTGATGCTGGCCGATGCCTTGGACCGGCTGCCGGAAGATTATCGCGAAGTGATCGTATTGCGTCATCTCGAAAGCATCGCGTTTGCTGAAATCGCCACACGCATGGGGCGTAGCGAGGACAGCGTACAAAAACTGTGGGTGCGCGGCCTGGCGCGGTTGCGTCAAGAAATGGGAGCGACGGCGTGACGTCTGACGCCAACAACATGACACGCCCCGACGCGCTGGACTCAAATCCGCGTGCCAGCTACGTCGACGACAGCCCGGACGACCCGCGGGTTGCCCGCGCCTTGCACGAGTATGTGGCCGCGATCGAGGCGGGCGACCCTCCGGATCGCGAGGAGTTCTTGGCCCGGTACTCGGATATTTCGTCGGCGCTCGCGGCATGCTTGGATAGTCTGGCCTTGGTGCTGGCCGCAGCGCCGCGGTTGCGGCTGAATCCGGGAGACGACGCCGCATACTCGAGTCCCGTGGCGCTACCCGCGGCGCTGGGAGATTTTCGCATCATCCGCGAGCTTGGGCGCGGCGGCATGGGAGTTGTCTACGAAGCCGAGCAATTGTCGCTGGGCCGGCGCGTAGCTTTGAAGGTGCTGCCATTCGCATCCGCGTTAGACTCGACGCGTTTGCAGCGATTCAAGAACGAAGCCCAGGCCGCGGCGCAACTGCACCACACGAACATCGTGCCGGTGTATGCCGTCGGTTGCGAGCGTGGCGTCCATTTCTACGCCATGCAGTTGATCGAAGGGAAAACGCTATCGGCCGTAATTGTGGAAATGGCGCACGCCGCGCGTGGTGAGAACGGACAGCCCGGCGCCGTGGATGCCAGGCAGACCGAAGACTGGGTGATCGTCAAAGCCGAAGGACCATCCGCTGCAGCAGCAGGCGCGCGGCACCGCCGCCCTGAATCGCCAGCCAATCCGGTCAAACACGACCGCGACACCGCGTTTGCTCAAGACACGGCCCCCTTCACGGGACGCCGCTCGGCCGAGCGCAAGGCATCGCGGACCTCGTATTTCCAAACCGCGGCCCGGTTGGGGGTGCAAGCGGCCGAAGCGCTTGAGCATGCGCACCAGATGGGCGTGATTCATCGTGACGTCAAGCCAGGCAATCTGCTCCTCGACGAGCGAGGCAAGCTGTGGATCACCGATTTCGGGCTCGCACAGTTTCAAGCCGAAGGTGGCTTGACGCTGACGGGCAATCTGCCGGGCACAATTCGTTACATGAGTCCCGAGCAGGCGACCGGCAAGCGTGTCCTGCTGGACCATCGCACCGACATCTATTCGCTCGGGGTCACGCTGTACGAGATGTTGACCTTGACGCCGGCCTTCGACGATTCGGATGGTCGGGTCCTGGTGCGACAGATCGCGATTGCCGAGCCTGTTTCGCCACGCACGATCGATCCGTCGATTCCGCTCGATCTGGAGACGATCTTACTGAAAGCAATGGCCAAAGCGCCCGGCGATCGTTATGCGACCGCGCAGGCCATGGCTGATGATCTGCAGCGGTTTCTCGAACATCAACCGATTCAAGCCCGGCGTCCGAGCGCCTTGGACCGGTTGGTGAAATGGGCGCGCCGTCACAAACCCCTGGTGGCGGCGGGCATATTGCTGCTGGTGATCACGTCCGTCGGCTTTTTGGCGAGCACGATTTTGATCGCCCGCGAGCATGCCAAGACCAAGATCGCCTATCAGCGGGTGGTCGAGGAGCGGGCCGCGGCTGAGCGAAGCTTCCTGCAAGCACGGCAGGCTGTCGACACCTTCACGCAACTGGGCGAAGAGGAACTGGTTAGCAAACCGTCGATGTATCAGTTGCGGCGCAAGTTCCTGGAAACCGCCTTGGATTATTACGAGACGTTCCTCGAGCGTCATCGTAACGACGGTGCCGTCCAAGCCGAGTTGGCCGCGAGCCGGCAGTGGGTTTCAAAAATCATCGACGAACTATCAGCGCTAAGCAGCGTCCGCCCGCTGATGTTGCTGACCGATGAACGCGTGCAGGAAGAACTGGAGATCGATCCCGCACAGCGTCCTAAGGTCGAGGCTTTGATCGATCAGCTCTGGTCACAGCGAGCCGAAACGGCGAACGATCCCCAGCTCAATCGCGAACAGCGGCAGCACGAGTTGGCCGAGACTCTGCGCTTGCACGAAATGCAAATCACCGACGTCGTGGGTTCGGCGCGGATGAAAAGGCTTCGGCAGATTTCGCTGCAGCAGCAAGGGCCCTTTGCCTTCAAACGCCCCGAGGTCATTGAAGTGCTCGCGTTGTCGACCGATCAGCGCAAGCAGATCGTGGACATCATCGAGAAGCACGCACCGCATCGCCGAGGAGGCGAAATGCGCGACCATCCATTTCCGGGTGGTGGTGGCCCGCCTGACTGGCACGACGGGCCGCCCCCAAAACCAAAGATGCCTAAATCGGCGCGGGGGAGCGCGGCACCGCAACCTCGAACTGGTGAAACGTCGACGGCCATAGCCGTGGACGATGGGCGCGTCGCCTTTGAAGTGCCGCTCGCGGACGACGCAGACGATGAACGATCCGCCGACGAGCGCCGAGACTTCGAACGCAAATCACGATTCGATCACAAGCCACCGTTCCACGATCACTATCACGACTTTGGCGGCGGCCCGGGACATGGTCCGCCGCGGTCGCGAGAAATCAGCGACACAATGAAGCAAACCGTGGTGGAAATTTTGACCGTGCTGTCGCCAACACAATTGCAAGCGTGGCAACAACTGATCGGCGAGGCGATTTCGTTCGAACTGCATCATTCGCCGGAGGATGCGTTTCTGTACTAGAGGCGATTGCACACCCTGGGCCCGGAAAATCGTTACTCTCCGGCACGAACATTTGCGGAATATTAAGACGCCATTCGCGCAGCTTAAGATCACGTAAGAAACCATCAACTTGCTGGACAATCGTTATGTCGATCGGTATCGTCGCAAAAAGCCAGTTAACGGAACCAGGGGAGTGTTCTGGCCGGCCACTTTTCTGCCGGCTAAGGAACCATGACATGGTCCTGCGTCGTCTCTTGCGAGGGGGATGGGGCATTTCGAACTTCGGCCGCCGCAATTTCAGCGTGCCGAGCTTCAGCTATTGGGCAACGGCGATTGCTTGGCGGTTCGTGTATGCCGTGAGCGGGGCGGCATTGTCGCTAGCACGCAACGATCGAGGTGTAAATCCGCAATCAGCATTCGCGAAAAGCGATCTGCAAATGCGATGGACACGTACGCATGCTGTCCAACGCATGAATCGCAGGTAATGCCGCGACCGCACGTTTCGTAGTCGCGCACGCGGCTCTAACAGTTGTAAATCGACCACGAGGAATGAGAATCTCGCGATGTCGGCAGAAATGTCTGATGTCGCATCGAAGTCAAAGTCGTCCGATCGGGCCGGCGACGCACGTAGGCGTTGAAAAACCTTGAAGGGGTTGGCATAGGGACAGGTTACTTCACAATGGCTCGACAGCACCGATCGCGCAATTCACTCGTCAATAAGGGCCGTAAAGGCCGCGTCCTTCGCCTGGAAGAGTTGGAGGTACGAACCCTCCTGACCGCCACGGCCACGGCACATACGGATTACATCGAGATACCGGCCGCTTCGAGCGGCATTTCGGGCTATACCCCGGCTCAGATCAAGGCTGCTTACGGCATCAGCAGCCTGTCGTTCGGCTCGACATCGGCCGACGGCACCGGCCAAACGATCGCCATCATCGATGCCTATAACGATCCGAATATCGCCTCGGACCTGGCGGCCTTCGACTCGGCCATGGGTATTGCCGCGCCTCCCAGTTTCAAAGTCGTTAATCAAAGTGGCGGCAGCACGCTCCCTGGCACCGATCCCAGCCAGGGTTGGGAGGGAGAGATCGCCCTGGATGTCGAGTGGGCACATGCAATCGCGCCGGGTGCAAACATCGTTCTCGTCGAAGCGAACGACGCGTCGGATGCCAATCTGTTTGCAGCCGTCAATTGGGCTCGTCAACAGGCAGCCGTGTCGGTGATCTCGATGAGCTGGGGAAGCGACGATAGCCTCGCGAACGCCGCGAACGATCAAAGCCTCAGCTCGAAATACCTGGTCACCCCCAGCGGTCATCAGGGAATCACCTTCGTCGCATCCAGTGGCGATGACGGTGAGCCGAACTTCCCGGCTGAATCTCCGAACGTGCTGGCCGTTGGCGGCACGGATCTGCACCTGACCTCGAGTGGATCGATCACCAGCGAAACGGCCTGGACGCCAACCACCAGTGGTGGGCAAACCTGGAGCGGTGGCGGCGGAGTGAGCCAAGAGTTCGCGGGCCGTGACGTCCCTGACGTGGCGTACAATGCCGGCGTTGGCATGGCGGTCTACGACACGTATGGCCCCGATCATGGTTGGGTCAGCATCGGTGGCACTAGCGCCGGAGCGCCGCAATGGGCCGCCCTGATCGCCATCGCGGATCAAGGGCGGGCGCTGGCCGGCTCTGGTACTTTGAACGGCGCGTCGCAGACGCTGGCCGCAATCTACGCCGCACCGGCAAGCGACTTCCACGATATCACCACAGGCAGCACCGAATTCGAATCGGCCGGTACCGGTTACGACCTGGCCACCGGACGCGGTAGTCCGATCGCTAACCTGCTGGTCCCGTTCCTCGTTAGCTATGGGGCCTCGGGCAGCACCGGCGGGACAGGTACAACTTCGTCGTCTCCCACGGCGCCTACGAATTTCCAGGCGTCGGCCCTCTCAACGACGCAAATCAGTCTCAGTTGGTCGTCGTCCACCAATGAGACTGGCTATCGCCTGTACGAGCAAGAGAATGGCCAGTCGGTACTGGTTGGCACTTATGCCGCTGGCGTCACCTCGGCCACGATCAGCAATCTGACGGCCGGCACCACGTACAGCTTCGAACTGGTTGCCTACAACTCGTCTAGTACAGCAGCTACCTCGTGGGTCGAAGCAACGACGCAAACCGCAACGACAACGGTATCAGCTCCGCAAAACCTCACTGCCACGGCCACGTCGACGACCTCCGTACAACTCTCCTGGACCGCGTCGGCAGGCGCTACCGGGTATCGTGTCTACGAATACGTGAGCGGACAGGCCGTGCAGGTCGCCTCGCTGGGGGCCTCGGCGACCTCGACCACGATTAGTGGTTTGAAGCCGGGCGGGATTAATTATTTCTTCGTGACGGCGTACAACTCGACCTCGTCGGCTGCAACTTCCTGGGTAATGGCAATCACGCCGGCCGCGACGACGGTCAAGGTCAGTGCTCCGACAAACGTCGCGGCCACGGCCACTTCGAGCACCACCGCACAGGTGTCCTGGAACGCCGTGACCGGCGCCACCGGTTACCGTGTCTACGAGTACGAGGGTGGACAGGCCGTGCAAGTGGCCAGCGTCGCGGCCGGCACAACCACAGCCACGATCAGCGGCCTGACAGCAGGTTCGACCGATTACTTCTATGTCTCGGCCTACAACTCGACCTCCACGGCTTCGTCCGGCTGGGCCAGCGTCGTCATGCCAGCGGCCGCCTCGTTGACGGCGCCTAGCGTGACTGCCACGGCGACGTCGGCCACGGCTGGCAAGCTTTCCTGGACCGCGGTGGCGGGGGCAACCGGCTATGAAGTCATCTACTGGAATGGCATCCAGGCCGTGTTGCTCGGGAATTTCAGCGCGACAACCACGTCGGTGTCGATCAGCGGCATGACGGCAGGCTCGACCAATTACTTTGCTGTCATCGCCTATAACAGCACGCAGAGCGCCGCCTCGAATTGGATTACGCTGTCGACGCCCACGTCGAATGTCGCGAAATTGGCCGACATTTACTTCGCCCAGGCGGCGACCGCCGCGAATCGGCCGAACTGGTTGTTGTAGTTCGCTGGCGCAGGCGTCGGCCTGCGCGGCTGCATTATTATTTCCAACGAAAACGCGCCATTACCGGATAGTGATCTGACAAAGGAATTGTCGGATCGTGCGACTCCAGCCGGCGCCATGACAGCGGCGCCAGCGCAGCGTCGTGATAGAAGATGTGATCGATACGAGTGCCATCGCGCGTCGTCGGCACATTATCGTCGCGTCCATTCTCGCTGGCGGCCGAACAGGCTCGATACGCATCCTGCCATCCGTTCGACGTCAGGCGCGCATAGTCGCCGCGCTGCTGATCTGTATTGAAGTCGCCCAGAAAGATCATGGGTGCCCCTTGTTCCGCAAATGGCGCGAGGCGTTCTTCACACAGCGCTGCCATCTTCGTCTGGCAAGGTTGCGTATTGTCGAAGTGCGTATTGAAGACCAGTATCGTTTTGCCTGTGACCTTGTGCCGCAGCTTCGCCCAGACAACCAGTCGCGGCAGCACATTCCCGAAACCGATCGACACCCGTTCGGGCGTCGGTGACAACTACCAGTGGCCTCGCTCTTTTTCGAGGAAAGATTCTTTGCTGAAAAGCAATGTCGCGTCGGTATAGCCCTTGAAGGTCACAGCTTCGTAGCCCGGCAGTTCGTCGAGCAGGAATTTAACTTGGGCGGGGCTGGGTTCTTGCAGACCAATCAGGTCGGCGTCAGTCGTCCGCAACACACTCGAACAGAGAGCTTTTCGCTTGCTCCAGGCAGGCACCTCGGACGCGGGCGCAATATCAACCAGCACGTTGAAGGTTACCACTGTCAGCCCAATTTGCTCGTCGCGGTTCGCCGGTACGTCTTCTGCGCGCAAATCTCCCGTCGACAAGAAGAGAGTCGTGAGCCATACCGAAAGGGAAAGAATCGTTATCCCAATGCGGTCATGCATGAGCATTTCTTTTCGACTCCGATTGCCGCGCCGCTTCGCGTTGGTCGCAACAGCATTATCAGGCGACTCCATCGTGTTTGAATCTTTCGTCGTGACTGTGGAACTTTCGTCTACCAACCGCCTCTAAGTTCCCTGCAAGTGCATCGCACCGAACCTTTTCCACGTCTCCACGTCCAATCGGCACGATTCTAGCATTACACTCGGGTACTGCGTTTGGGACGTGGCATGTTCTCCGGCTCTGTAAGCTCCGTGGAGCAATTGCGCCCACAACGGACGCCGGCCAGCCACCCAGGGGCTTCATTTCTCGAGATTTTCTGGCTGGACGCGGTTTTCACTCGACAGCACAAGGCCCGCAGCAGATTATGAATCGCAACAATTCCGCTTCTGGGCGCACAGCGACGATGGCGGACCGCAGCCCGATCACGAACCTCCCGAATAGCCACGACGCCTCTGCGTCCGATGGCCCGTCGGATTCATTATTTCCGCTCAGCTTCACGCCTTTCGAATTCTATTATCTCCTCGAAGACCGCCCCGAGTACGCGTCGACTTTTCCGGTTCGTCTGCAATGCAGCGGGCTCTTGGACCGCGAGGCCTTCTCCCAGGCGTTTCGACTGGCGATGGAGCGGCATCCATTTCTCTCGGCACGCATCGCATTCGATCGGCGCGGTTGGCCGCGCTGGGAAGCCGGCGAACCTGGCTCGATTCATTGGGCGCAAATACCGGTCGATCCGCATGCCCCTTGCGATTCTACGTCGGTTTCGTGCGGCTTGAAGATGACGATCACGCAAACGGGCGACCTGACGGAATGGGAAATTGTCTTTCATCATGTCGCGGTAGACGGGCTGGGCGCGTTTCAATTCATCATGGATTTATTTCTGGCCTATGCGCATTTATCGACTGATAGCTCTGGGCCGTTCCCCTGGCGCAAGATCGATCCTCTTCGATTGCGCGACCGCGACGGCCATCAGTTGTTCAAGCAAGGAGTGCGGCTAGGCGACTTAGTGCGATTGGCGCGCGTTACGCTGCCACTCAATATTCGTCGCGCAGCCATTGTGAGTAATCACGCCCACCTACCAAGCGATGACGAGCTGCCCTCCTCCTCGGACGATCTGGTGCATCATCTGACCGAGCACGAGACGTGCGAGCTGTCCCGCATCGCGGCTATGCAATCCGTGATGCTAAACGATCTGTTGGTGCGCGATTACTTCCTGACGCTCGAAGCGTGGAATCGTGGCACATCCGAAGCGGAGCGTCCGATACGTATTCTTGTCCCGACCAATCTAAGGCGCCGCGAAGACTATCGCATGCCAGCGGCCAATGTCTTTAGTTTCAGCTTTTTGTCCCGGCGGTCGCGCGATTGTAAAAATCGTGACGAGCTACTAGATTCAATCCGCGATGAGATGGTCGAGATTAAGCGGCAGAAGCGGGGACTTTATTTCGAGGCGGGCCTGCGTATTTTCTGCATTTGGCCCGCATTGCTCCGCTGGTCACTGGGGCGCCCCTGGCCGTTTGCGACCGCGATCTTCAGTAACTTGGGCGCCGGGCTCGACAATGTCCCATTGCCGCTATGCAATGGACGGCGCGTTTGCGGCAACCTGGTTTTCGAAGGGGGCTCAGGCGCCGCGCCAATTCGGCCCGATACGAGGGTCTCGTTTGCCATTCACAGCTATTCCGGCCGGATGGCGGTCTGCTGCCGTTGTGATCCGCGCTCTTTCAGCCCCCAACAACGGCGCGAACTGCTGGATGCTTACGTCGAGCAGTTGCGAACGACGATTGAATGCGAATCCTGACCAACGGACTCACCGCGGTTGCCGAGCCAGCTCGACAGCCTGATTGCGAGCTGCCGGCAACGAGAGCATTTCTTGCCGCAGGAGAGTGGTCACTTCCGGCGAACCGCTGTAATAACGCCAACCATGATTGCGGCGCAGCGCCCCGCGCATGTCGAGTTCGATCAATTTCGCTTGGGCAGGCCCCAATCGCGCCCGTTCTACGACGCCCGACGCTCCCAGCGCTGCCGGCCCGCCGCGCCCCCAAAGCATTGGATAGAAATGCAACACTGCGTCGTCGGGATTGACTGTCACGAGCAGGCGTTCAACTTGCGTCCAGGCGCGGTCGTGCGGCATACCGGGCAAAAGCGTGTTGTTTGGCATGGCTGCACCGAGCAGCACGGCGTGGATTTTGCTGGCCTCGGGCGGAGCGGGGTCGGCGAGTCGACGCCCCTCTAGAACGCCGCCGCCGAGAACGTGCAGGGCCCCAGTAACCACGCCCGCACCAGAGCTGTAACCGACAACGCTGGTGGGACCTTGCGGCGATAACCAACGCAGACACGTCCCGAGAAAGTAACCTTCGATGCCCAGTCGAGCGGCGCTGGCTTGCGTCGTTTTTCGCACGCGAAGCGTCGTGGTCTCATTGGGCCAGGACCAGATCACGAATCGAGTCGGCGGCCCCGGCGTTGCCGGATTACCCAAAAGTTGGCCGTATAGCGTTGTGCCGCCACGCAGCGCGTAGTCAGCGTCCGTATCGTTCCCATGCACGAAGACTGTCGTCACAACGCCGCCGCCTCCGGCACTGACCAGTTCGTTAAAGCTCGCTTGAATCCATCCCCGCGCGAGCACATAGACATGCACATCCGGCGCAAAGTCGGGCGATGTGGGATTTCCACCGGGATAGGGCAGCCGGCGCGTGCTGACTAGCCACAGGCTGGTCGCTGCCGGCGGCACGGTCGATTCCGGCACGCCTGATATCGGAGGCGCCATCTGCCAAGGACCCATCCCGGGAACCGGCGCTATCGCGGAATCTGTTAACGCGGACTGCGGAGGTGGGTCCAGCGGCGACCGGCTGCCATCGACGTTGGGCAACCGGACCAACGGCAACGTTTGCGGAGCAGTCACAGCGACGGTCGCCGCCGTGGGCGTAACGGCCGTGGGGACGCGAGCGTAAATGCTCGGGGGCGCTGACGGGGACCGCGGGCCCTCATGATTCGAATCTTGTTGCGCAGCGAGCACGCCGCCCGTCGTCAGCCAGGCCGCCAGCGCGATGGCCCCTACGCAAACGGCACTTGCGAATTGGCGATTCATGCGGCGTCCTGCGCAATTCCCGACGTCGGTCCTCCGAGACCGACACGAAGGTTTCCTACTTGCATCAACGAGAGGGGCTCGCCGGGACGAGATGCACGCGCAGGGCGCGCACCATCCCCCCCGAACTGTTCCTCGTGGGGGAATGATAGCAATCTTGCGTCAATTGCTCGATACGAGATTTTCAGGCAATGCTATGGCAGCAGCATCGATCCTCAGGCTCGTAAAGCGAACGTGCCGACGGATCAGGTGGTCGTCGCTGCCTTCTGCGGACGCTGACGCTGTCCACGCCATTTATTCGGACCTGGCGATTTGCCGAAACGAGCCTTCTTCGGCTTGCGGAAGGAGCGGTTATCGGCACGATACTTGTTCGGCCGCTGGCCGGACTTCTGATCGGCCGGACGCGCCTCGGCGGGAGGAGCCGGCAGGTTCTGTGCCCCGTGAGCGGCATCGACCGTGATGGGTCGACGAATGAGACGTTCGATAGCATACAGATGCTTGCGTTCGTCGTAGTCGCAGAACGACACGGCGATACCCGCAGCGCCGGCTCGGCCGGTACGACCGATGCGATGCACGTAGGTTTCGGCCTCGTTCGGCATGTCGAAGTTAAAAACGTGCGATACGCTGTCGACGTCGATGCCACGCGCGGCCAGATCCGTGGCCACCAACACCGGCGGACGCTTCGACTTGAAGTTGGCCAGACTGCGCTGCCGTGCGGCCTGACTTTTGTTGCCGTGGATCGCCTCGGCGTTGATGCCGGATTGATTCAATTGCTTTGCGACGCGATCGGCGCCGTGCTTGGTGCGCGTGAAGACCAGGGCGCGCGTGACCGGAAGATTGCGGAGCATATCGGTCAAAAGTTGCGGCTTCTGCTTTTTTGGCACGAAGCACACCGATTGTTCGATCAGCTCGGTCGTGGCCTTGGCCGGCGCAACTCGCACGCGAATTGGATCGCGCAAAATGTCGCTCGCCAGTTGATCGATCGGGCCGGGCATCGTGGCCGAGAAAAAGACCGTCTGCCGCTCAACGGGCAGCTTGGCAATGATGCGGCGCAAATCAGGCAAAAAGCCCATGTCGAGCATACGGTCCGCCTCGTCGAGGACGAACGTCTCGACCGAACGCAAATCGACAAATCCCTGATTCATCAAATCGAGCAAACGGCCCGGCGTGGCAACAACCACATCGACTCCGTGACGGAGCGCCCGAACTTGCGGATTCTGCCCGACGCCGCCGAAGATCACCGAGTAGCGCAGCGCCGTGTGCTGGCCATAGCCCTGAAAGCTCTCGCAGATTTGCAGCGCCAGTTCGCGCGTCGGCGAAAGAACCAAGACGCGAACGCGGCGGCCCGAGCCGCGGGCCGGATTTCCAGAATTCGTCAAACGATGCAACAGCGGCAATGCAAAGGCGGCCGTCTTACCAGTGCCCGTCTGCGCGCAGCCCAGGACGTCGCGACCGGCCAGCACATGCGGGATCGACTGCGCTTGAATCGGGGTCGGCGTTTCGTAACCAGAGGCCGCGACGGCGCGCAACAATTGCGGCGCCAAACCAAGTTCTTCGAACGTCATTCGGGATTCCTAGACAGAGTTCCAGGACCGAATGCGATGAACGCGAGTCGCGCTCTCAGAAAACCATTGGACCTGGCAAATAATCCAATGGCCAAAAAAGCACTTTGCCGAGTGGATCAAGATAGCCAACTATACCACGCCCGGGCTAAAAGGGCCAGGGCACCCTCACCGGAGTTCCGTGCTGATTGCCCAAGAATTGTCAGCAATCGAGCGTATGCTGGCGTTCCCAGGGGGACACAAATCGCG
The DNA here is from genome assembly GCA_036499395.1 of Pirellulales bacterium. Classification (NCBI taxonomy): domain Bacteria; kingdom Pseudomonadati; phylum Planctomycetota; class Planctomycetia; order Pirellulales; species Pirellulales bacterium. Next base: position 37,778 of record DASYDW010000098.1, on the reverse strand, counting down.
CGTAATCGCGCCATTCCGCGCGCTTTAACTTAACAAACGAATCCGTGAACTTTGCTCCCAAGCCTTCGCGCAAGATTTCATTTGACTCAAGCGCCCGCAACGCATCGAGCAGATTATCCGGCAACATGGGCAATGTTGCCGCGGTCGCCGCATCGCGATAAATATTGGCATCCAGGCGCGGCCCCGGATCGCGCCGGTTCGCGATGCCGTCATATCCGGATTCGGCCACGGCCGCGGCCATGAGATATGGATTCGCTGCGCCGTCGGGCAAGCGTAGTTCGACACGCCCCGGCGCGGGAATGCGAATCATGTGCGTGCGATTGTTGCCGGCGTAGCTGATCACGTTGGGTGACCACGTCGCGCCTGAACTGGTCACCGGAGCGTTGATGCGCCGGTAAGAATTCACGGTCGGATTCGTCAGCGCGCAAACAGCATCGGCCGAGTGCAACAATCCGCCGATGAAGGAATAGGCCAACGACGTCAAACCCATCTCGTCCTGAGGGGAGTGAAACAGGTTTGTTCCTTGCTCGCGATCCCACAAGGAAACATGTACGTGGCAGCCGTTGCCGGTCAGATGGTCGAATGGCTTCGGCATGAACGTGGCGCGCAGCCCATGCCGCTCGGCGAGCGATTTGACCATGTATTTGAAAAACGCCTGGCGATCCGCCGTGACCAGCGCGGGGGCGAAGGCCCAGTTGATCTCGAACTGGCCCGTCGCGTCTTCGTGATCGTTTTGATAGGGACGCCAGCCGAGTTCCAGCATGCAGTCGCAGATCTCGGCGATCAGATCATAACGACGCACGAGCGATTGCTGGTCATAGCACGGCTTTGCTTGGGAGTCTTGTGCGTCGGCCACTGAATGACCATCGGGGGACACGACAAAGAATTCGCATTCGACCCCCGTGCGCAATTCATATCCCTGCCGTTCGAGCCGCGCCAGCGATCGCTTCAGCACATTGCGGGGCGCTTGCGCAAGTGGTTCGCCGTTCATGTGCAGGTCAGCCGCCAGCCAACCGATTTCTCGCTTCCACGGAAGCTGCACCAGGCTTTCCACCGCCGGCACAGCGAAAATGTCAGGATCCGCCGGGGTCATGTCCAGCCAGGTGGCAAAGCCAGCGAAGCCGGCTCCGTTCTCACAGACCTCGCGGATCGCGACAGCCGGCACCAGCTTCGCCCGTTGTGTGCCAAACAGGTCCGAGAACGACACCAGGAAGTACTTGATACCCAGCTCTTTCGCCTTTTGCTCCAGCATGATTCGCACCTTCGGTGTATAGGCCTGCCGCGGCCGCGAAGACACTTGTCGATCGGCAGCGTGCAGGATTGCTAGGCAGCCAGCAATTCGGCGATCGCGGCACGGATGAATGCTTCGTCAGCCGGGCTTTTCTGGGGATTACCTGCGCGGTGCCCCCAGAGGGAAGGAATGGAACGAAACTGGGCGTGCGGAATGAGGCGTGATTCGGCCAGGGCGTCTTCGGCCGTGAAGTACAAATCGGTAGCCGAGGGCATGATCAACGTGCGCGCCGTAATCGAACCAAGCGCGCGCGGCAAGTCGCCGTGATACCGATCGTTATCGCTGATATCGGACCGTTTCCAGGTTTCGATCATCGATAGTAGGTTGCCGGCATCGCGGCGCAAAAAGCTGGCTTCCCAATCGCGGATCAGAAAATCCTCGAGCGATGCATAACCGATCTCACGGTACAGTTGCTCGCGGTAAAAGGCCTGTGACAAGGCCCAGCCTGCGTAGACGCGTCCCAGGGTGCGCAATCCGCGTTCTGGTTTAGTGGTGAAGCGGTGGCCATTCCAGGCAGCGTCTGCGGTCAGCGTGGCTTGAATCCCTTCGAGAAACACGCGATTGTGAATCGAGGTCTTGGCCGAGCTGCAAATTGCCGCGATGCGCTCGACGCGATCGGGATACAGGGCGCCCCAGTGCAGGGCTTGCTGTCCTCCCATCGACCAACCATAGACCAATGCCAGGCGTTCGATGCCTAGGACTTCGTCCAGCAACCGGCGCTGCGCCCCGATATTGTCGACGTGCGTGAATGTTGGCCACGGACGGTCACTCCACTGCTCGCCGAGATTGCTAGGCGAAGTTGATAGTCCGTTACCGAACATGTTGACGATGATCACGAAGTACCGCGTTGGATCAAGAATCCGATCGGGCCCGATCAACCATTCGATGTCCGGATGCTGCGCCCCGTAGGACGTCGGATAGAGAATGGCGTTCGATTTCGCGGCGTTGAGCTGCCCGTAGGTCTGGTAGGCAAGCTGCGCTCGGGGAATTGTCTCTCCCGACCGCAAGAGCAGGGTATCGAACTCGACAATTTCCACCACGATCCCCCTACCCCGCGGATCAAGCCTGGGCCGTTTCCGAAGGTTCGCGCACCGAGAGCGAATGGACAACGCTACGATTTGCCGCCGTGTAGCTGGGCGCCAAGTGCATCAACCGTTCGCGCAATTTCCGATGGGCGCTCGGCAACTGGTGAAACGGGATCGACGGATACAGGTGATGCTCGGCGTGAAATGGCATGTTCCACATGTAGAGCCGCACCGGCCAGGCCGTGAGTGTGGTGCGCGTGTTGGTAAGACCGTTGGCGTCTTCGCTGCAGCCGGTATGCTCGACAATCAGCATGGCTCGCAACAGCGGCTGCGCCAGCAGGGCCGGCAAAAACCAGTAATACAAAATTGCCGTGTTACGCGTGGCGAGCGAAACCGCGATCGCCGCAAAGTAAACGCCGACCTGCGCCGCACCAGATAACGTCACGGCGCGGCGAGAATCGTCGGTAATGTAGGGCAAGTGCCGCGTTCGGCCGCAGGCGATCATTACCAATTCGCGCGGCTTGGCGAACCAAAATGGTAGGCCGCTCACGTGAATCACGTAATCCAGCACGTGCCGTGGGCGCGGCGTGGATAACTCGGGATCGCGCTCGAGGTCTTGCGTGTAGCGATGATGCCAGGTGTGATAGCGGCGGTAATAGGTCGCGTTGTAAAAGCAAATCAGGCCCGCGATCCAGCCAAACAGATCGTTCAGTTGTCGTGTCTTGAACGCCGTGCGATGGATGCATTCGTGCATCGGGGCAAACATCGTCACGATCCCGAAACCATGCAGGATCATGGCGGGAATCAGCAAGTACCAATGCGGCCGGGCCAGCCAAATCAGTGTGCCGGTCGCAAATAAGCACGCCAGGTGCGTGCCGAAGCGCAGAAATCCTCGCGCGTCCGAGCGCTGACTGAGGCCGCGGACGATGTCGATCTCAAGGACGTGCCGGCCCGGCAGCCCGGCAGTACCCATGTCTCCCGGATCGCTGGCTGTCTCGCCCGTTGAAATGGCGGAATCCGACGATTCACTTTCGGCCGTTGGTTGACCAATACAGTCAGAGGGACGCGGCATAACAGAATCCCAGCAGGAACGAGAGACGGTGCGTCGCGCGCGAACCGCCTGCTGGGAAGCCGCCTGAAGGTGTGCCAGGACGCGTAACCCAAATCCGCGCTAACTGACGTGATTGTATCTGGACGACTTCGACGCGACAACCACGACCATCGGTGCGCGATCATTGGCCTCGTCTATCAATCGGGCAATTAGGACCAACAAAAAAGGCGTGCCGTGCATTGGCACGACACGCCTCGATTCGAATTGCAGTCCGATCTGTCGATTACGGATCAGAAACGCCTACTTGCCTGCGCGGCGACGATACGCCTTGATGCCCGCAAACGCTGCCAAGCCGCAAGCGGCCAGCACGAAGGTCGAGGGCTCGGGAATCGGGTTGACCGGCAAGTTACCGACGAACAGGTGCAGATGGCTTTCGCCTTGACCCGTAACGCTCTGCGCGATGAGGCTGCCGTTGATCTGCCCGCCCGCAAAATTCACGGCCGCATTGGGGGCCAAAATCGTCCCCTCGATGCCAATCTGGTTTACCGTCAAGCTCGTGGCTTGCGAGAAGTTGTACAGCACGTGCTGATTGTCGACGCCCGCGAGCGAGATGCCCATGCTCTGGAACGAATCCGCAGTGCCGTCCACGTTTACCACCACGGTCGATCCGGAGGGAGCCGAAATCGACAGCCCGTGGTTGGCAGCAGCCGCGAGTTGGGCGCCAGTTACGTCAAAGACGTACAGTCCCTGCGGTCCGGTTGCCGTTAACGACACAGCCTGGAAGTTAATTGCCGTGGTGCCGTTCGGCGTCAGAGAAGCAAGGTAATTCGACTCATTCTGCAGTTGCGTCTTGACGCTGGCGAAATTAAACGGCAGCGGCGTGACAGTAGCCGGATTCTGGTTGGAGGGAAAGTAGTTCGGCGCGGAATAGGTTCCGAAAACGTCGACGGGGCCATTGATCTGGCCACCACTATTGCCAAACGAAGCGTTGCCGTTAACGGCCAACGAGCCTTGGATCGTGGGTCCCGTCCAACTGACGTTACCGTTGACTAGTACATTGCCGCGTACGGTATTGAACTGATTCGAGAGACTGCCGCCGACGATCAAATTCGTCGTCGAGCCTGAGGCCTGCGTGCCGATCGTCCAGCCGCTGGCGCTGAAAAATGCGTTTCCACCGACGGCTACGCGCCCTTCGGTATCGCTATTGCCTTGTGTGTCGTCGCCGAAAACGAAGATGTTGAAATCTCCGGCGGGTCCAAGAGCTACAGGACCTGCAAACGCCGGCATCACGCCAAGCGCTGCACAGAGCAGGACCGAGAGTCCTGCAGAAAGACCGAAATTACCTCGCGACCGATTCACTGGCATTCTCCGTTCCAAATACTACTGACCACAACCGCCTTGTGCAAACTCTACCGAAGTCGCGCAAGACAGACAGGAGCCATCCCGTGGATCCTGTGTTCACACCAGCTTTGTCGACAAGTCAAAAAATAACGACCCCCCTGCCGGGCCGCGTGCAAGACTTCGCCGATCGAGTGAGGCGAGTTAGAAGCGTTACTTCTGTGAGAATCGGAAGCATAGAGGAAATACCCTAGCTCGATAGTCCGGAGAATCGTTCCAGGAATCAGGCTGTTTCTGCATGCGCATTTCCCATGTTAGTAGAGAGACCCTAATGACTTACGAGATGTTCCACGTCCAACATTTTGATGGTGGAATTCATCGAAAACTAATCGCTTAGGCTGCAAATAGAAAACAGCGCGAACGAATTCCCCGCTCTCGAAATCATGAAAAATAATTCGAAAATCGGACGTAAAGCGCAGTGAACACGCAGCCGTTTAAAGGACGACCACCTGAGTATGAATCGATCGGCGCAGCGAATAGCAACACGCGGCCGTTACGATTGCCAACGAGGCACAGCGACCAATGAAAAGAGTGCTGACGGGTCAGCACGACCACGGGCGCGGCGTTCGGAGCGGAAAGAAAGAATGGAAACGTGCGCGCGCTGTCGCGCGACACGTTATCCATTTCAGGCGAGAACTAGCGCACGCCACTCGAGCGCCCGCCGGCCGCGGGGATGTAGCACTTCTCGACGTAATCGCGCACCATGCGATCGGCATTGAAGCGCCAGCCAAGCGTGCGGATCGCGGCCTTCATCCGCGCGATCCAGGCGATCGGCAGCCCATCCTGATCGCGGTTGTAGAACAGCGGAATCACCTCGTTGGCCAACACGCCGTACAGCGAGTCGGCATCGAAGCGATCGTGGACGTCGGTCAACACATGCGTGTCTCCCGTGCCGACGGCGAAGCCATTGTTGCCATCGTATGCCTCGGCCCACCAACCATCGAGGACCGAGAAATTCAGCCCGCCGTTGAGCACCACTTTCATGCCGCTGGTGCCCGAGGCTTCCAACGGACGACGCGGCGTGTTGAGCCACAGGTCGACGCCCTGAACCAGGTGCTCCCCAACGTTGATGTCATAGTTCTCGACAAACATGATCTTACCGAGAAACTGCGGATCACGCGTAAACTGGGCAATCTCCTGCAGGACCTCCTTGCCGGGGATATCGCGTGGATGCGCCTTACCCGCGAAGATGATCTGCACCGGTAGTTGAGGGTCGTTCAGCAGGGCGGCAATTTGTTCGAGGTCCTGGAACAGCAGGTTCGCCCGCTTATAGGTGGCAAAGCGCCGGGCGAAGCCGATGGTCAGTGCGTCCGGACTCAGTGCGCGTCCCAGCCGCTGAACAGTCTCGCGCGGCTCGCCTCGTTGCTCGGCTTGCCGCATGGCACGGCCACGGACAAAGCTGATCAGCTCGCTTTTCAAGACCTGATGCGTTTCCCACAATTCGCCGTTGTCGATCGAGGGAATTTTGTCCCAAAGCGTCGGATCGCTGCTGCGGCGAATCCATTCGGGCCCCAGGTGCCGATCGTACAATTGCCGCATTTGCGGTGCGAGCCAACTCGGAACATGAATTCCGTTGGTAACATGATCGATGGGCACTTCGTCTTCCGAGCGGCCAGGGTACAAACACTGCCACATAGCTCGGCTGACGTCGCCGTGCAGGGAAGCCACGGCGTTCGCGCGGCGCGAGTTCTTTAGCGCCAGCACCGTCATGCAGAAATCCTCTTCCGGGTTGCCGACGTCGACCCGCCCTTGTGACATTAAGTCGTCGGCGCTGACGCCCAATCCGTCGCGCAGCGGGCCCAAATGTTCTTCGATCAGCGACTCCGGAAAACGGTCATGGCCGGCCGGGACCGGTGTGTGCGTTGTGAAAACAACTTGTCTCGCCACGCGGCGCCGCGCCTCTTCAAAGCTGATCCCTTCGCGCTGCATCCGCTGGCGGACCATTTCTAGGCAAGCGAAAGCGCTATGTCCCTCGTTCAGATGCAAGACGCCTGGGACGATGCCCAACGCCTCGAGGGCGCGCACTCCGCCGACACCCAGCAGCAATTCCTGGCGAATGCGGACGCGTTGGTCACCTCCGTAGAGCCGGGCCGTTAGATCGCGATCCTCGGGTGCGTTGCCATCGACGTCCGAATCGAGCAGGTAGAGCGTGTTACGGCCAACAGAAACTCGCCAAACACGAGCGAATAGCTGACCGGTTCGCGTCTCCATCGCCACGGTAATAGGACGCTGGTCACGTCCCAGCGCCAACTCCATCGGCAATTTTTTGACATCGACTTCCAGGTAGTCTTCGCTCTGCCATCCTTCGGTTGTCAGGTGCTGGCGGAAGTATCCCTGGTCATAAAACAGCCCCATTCCGACAAGCGGCACGCCCAGGTCGCTTGCGCTTTTGAAATGGTCGCCGGCCAGGATCCCGAGTCCACCCGAGTAAATGGGCAACGACTCGTGCAAACCGAATTCGGCCGAGAAATAAATCACGGGCCGGGCGCGTAGCACACCGGCATGGGCCGCGCCCCAGGTGTCGTCGGATTTGACGTACTCCTGAAAGCGGCGGTAGGTGTAATTCAAGCTGCTATGTAGCACGTGCCGCCGCGAGCGCTCTTCGAGCTGTTCCATCGAGATTTCGCTCAACAGCGCGATCGGATTGTGATCCAGCTCGCGCCAGCGGACCGGATCCAACTCGCGAAAGAGCGACTCGGCAACCGGGTCCCAACTCCACCATAGATTCCGCGCCAAGGCCCAAATACGTTCGTAGGCCGGGGCAATAAATTGCTCGAGAGTCCGCGCCTCGGTGACGATCGGCGCGACCTGGTTGGCCGCTGCGACCATCATGGCTGTTTCGTCACGTGAAAAGCTACGCGAGTCGCGCGTTTGCACGACCAGCACTCCCTGAATCACGCCCTGATCCAAGAGCGGCACGCCGACAAACGAGCGATAGGGCTCCTCGCCAGCCTCGGCGAAGTACTTAAAGCGAGGGTGACGCGGGGCATCGTCGACGACAATCGGCCGCAACTGCTCGGCAGCTAGGCCAGTTAGCCCTTCGTGCAGCTTCATCGAAACGCGGCCAACACTTTCCGGCCGCAGGCCAACGGTGGCCGCGAGGACCAGATTCGCCCGATCCGGCTTGATCAGGTAGATCGAGCAGACGTCGGTCTGAAAATGCTGTTGGATCGCCTGGACGACGCTGTTCAATGTGCCGGCCGGATCTCCGGCACCGGGAACAAGCTGATTGAGGGCCTCGATGGTCGAGGGAGCGGAACTTGCGATTGTAGGGTCCACGGCAGGATGATCGAGCAGGCTCATGGTGGATGCTTCCCCGAGGGCTAAGGGAGCGAGGGCGCAAAACGTCTCTGTGCCGCCCTCTGCGTCCGCCGCATGAGGCACTTTACATGCCGCTCGCGCGAAACCATTTCGCAACCGACACATCCGGGCCAATTTGGCCCGTCATAAAGTCAATGCACCACGGCACAAATCGATCGTCAATTGCCCGACTGCACGGCGCGCAAAAATCGACAGGAACGCGCGAATCACTAATCTTCCCGCCGTGACTGCTAATGCTGTAGGCAGTCACCGCTCAAAACTTCACCCGTGCAACTTGCTATTCCGGCCACGAAGCCAGGTCTTACCCAGGCCCGAAATGCGGTCGCGCTCTGCAAACTGCGGTGGCGCTAGTGCTTTTCTTCGCCAATGACGCCGTGGGTCGCGGGCGCCGGTAGCTTGGTACGGCCTTTGCTTCTGAAAGGCGGGCTGCTTCGACGTCACCCTGAACACAAACGCATGAAACGCATCGGCATTCTTACCGCCGGCGGCGATACGCCCGCTCTCAACGCCACGATTTACGGGGCCGTCGTCCGGGCAAATCAATGCAAAATTGAGGTGCTGGGCTTCATCAAAGGCTTCAGCAGCCTATTCAACCCGCGGGTTCCTCACCTACGGCTCAACCCGCTTTTCACGACGATTCCCGAGCTTAACCCCAACTATGGTGGCACGATCATCGGGGCGTCGCGCGACTACGTCGACCCTCGCGACCGTGGCACGATCGAGGAAATCGCCGATCGGATGAAACGGCTGGGGGTCGAGGGGCTGATCTGCATCGGGGGCGACGGCACGCTCAGCGGTATGCAGGTCCTCTCCGACTACTTTCCGACGGTCCTGGCACCAAAGACGATCGATAACGACCTGGGACTGAACTATCGGCACGAGCCCGACGAGTGGCAGCGCGAGCCGTGCGAAGCTCCGCCCGGATATCGCTACCAACGGACACCCTCGCGGACGAAATTCGAACTCGACCACGTTATCAACTACGTTACGCCCGGCTTTGCCACGGCGGTCTATGTTTCGGCCGGCGGCGTGCAGCGCATTCGCACCACGGCTGAAAGCCATCGGCGCATCGCGATTGTAGAAGTCATGGGCCGGCATTCCGGCTACCTGGCCCTGGGCTCCGCCTATGGCCAGCCGGACATGGTGCTGATTCCGGAAGTTCCATTGAACGTCGATCGCGTCGTCGAGCGCGTCATTGAACTTTACGAGTTGCAGAAGAACGTCGTGATCGTTTGCGCCGAAGGAATCGTTGACGAACACGGACGAGAGTTGGGCGCCATCCATAATTCCACCGATCCGGCCGGAAACAAGATCCTCAGCGGCGCGGCCGAGGCACTCCGGCAGGTCCTCATCGAACGGATGGGAGACAGCTACTTCACCAGTAAGCGGCGCAACGAATCAGCCCGGGCCGCGATCTTCACCCGCAAAGTCGGCCACACCCAACGTGGCGGACGGCCGATTCTGTTCGATTCGTTTTACGCCACGCAACTTGGTGGCCATGCCTTGGATCTGCTGCTGCAGGGACAGGTGAATGGCGTCGCGATTCTGCAATATGACCGCGAGCGTGGATTTTACGTTAGCGGCATCAACGGCAACGACTTCCGCGATCGCTGGGGAATGATTCACGCACGGCAGGCACATGCCTCGTTCTACGATCCGGAACGGCTGGGACTGTCGCGCACGGGCATCGATTATTTGCTGCCGATTTTCAACAACGCACTTGGCCTCGATGACCTGGAACATGTGCGGCAAACGATGTTTCGGCGCAGCAATCTGGCCGAACCCTACCATTCGGTCAACGTCGACGTTAACAAACGCATCTGCTTTCTCGACTGACGGATGTTTCTTTTATGGCGGAAGCCCTGATTGCCCAAACGGAGTTGGCAGCCCGATTCGAGCCCCGTCTGGCGGGGAAGAACGGCGCCCCGCTGGCGGAAGAGCCTGGCCTGGAGTTTGATACACGCATGCTCGATCGAGTGCTCGATGAGACGATCCTTCGTCTCGAGGGGGAAGAAGCGTTTCGGCTGGTCGACGAAATTCGTACCGCGGGCCAGGAGCTGCGGGCGACTCCCTCGGTCGATGCGGCGCGGGTTTTGCGAGACCGGCTGACGAAGCTCGACCTGCGCCAGCTACGAACGCTGTCGCGTGCCTTTAGCCTGTATTTCGATCTCGTCAACCTTACTGAGCAACAGGCCCGCGTCCGCGCCTTGCGCAATCGAACCGAGCAAAACCCAGGACAACCGCTGCCGGAAACAACGGCCATCGCGCTCTCGCGGTTGCGCGATCGCGGCTATTCGGCCGACAAGATCGCGGCACTTTTGGATCGCGCCTTAGTTCGTCCTGTATTCACGGCTCATCCCAGCGAGGCCCGGCGGAGGACCATTCTCGAAAAACTCGATGCTATCGCCAGCCAGCTCGATCGGCTGGAGTATTGCCAGTTACTGCCCGTCGAACGTGCCGAGGCGATGTCGTCTATCACAGCCGAGGTCGAGGCCTTTTGGTTCAGCGACATCGTCCGCAACGAACGCCCGACCGTCATCGACGAAATCCGCCACGGATTGGGCCTGGTCAGCGACACGCTCTTCGAAATCGTGCCACGTGTCTATCGTGACGTGGAAGAAGCGCTCGCGGGCACTTTCCCCGACGACAAAATGCCGGTGCCACCGCTGTTGAGATTTGGATCTTGGATCGGCGGCGATCGCGATGGAAATCCCCACGTTACGCCCGAGGTGACGCGTGAAGCGGTTCGTTTGCATCAGGAAACGATCCTCAAGTTCTACCTGAAGCAGGTGCGCGAGCTTGGCCGGCGATTGAGTCATTCGAGCCATTTCCTCGAGCCAGGAGCGGCGCTGCGTGATTCGTTAGCCGTTGACGAAAAGCTGCTTCCCGAGGCGATTCGTCCCGGAGAGCTTGAGCCGTACCGCAAAAAATGCCGCTTCATTGCCGCACGTCTACAGCGCACTTTAGACAACCTGAAGACGACCACTCCCGATTGGTATCGGGACGCAACGCCGCCGGCGCCGGGCGTCTATCGGGACCCCTCGGAGTTGCGCGCTGATCTGACTCTGATCGGCGACGACTTGCAAGCCTCGCGAGTCTCGCACCTGGCTGCGGGACGGGTGCGCGACCTGACGCGGCAGGTCGACGTGTTCGGGCTGCACATGCTGTCGCTCGATGTTCGCCAGCACGCGAATCGGCATAGTCGGGCCTTGGAGGAAATCTTCGATTGGGCTGGCGTGTGCCCGCGCTATTCGAAACTGACGCCCAACGAGCGCTTCGAATTGCTCGAGAACGAGCTGGCGCAGAACCGCCCCCTGCTTCCCGCGCATTTGCCTTTTACGCCCGAAACGCGCGAAGTCGTGCAGACGTTTCGAACGATCGCGTCGATCCTCGAAGGGCAATGCAGCGAGGCGATCGATACTTACATTACCAGCGGGACGAGCGAGCCAGGCAATATGCTCGAAGTTCTGCTGCTGGCCCGCGAGGCAAGACTCTTCCGCCCGGCCGACGGTGTCAGCCGGCTGCAGATCGTGCCACTACTGGAATCTCTGGAACCATTGCGCGGCGCGGTACCGTTCGTGCAACGACTACTTAGCCAGCCGGTCTATCGACGGCATTTGGAACTGCGTGGCAACATTCAGGAAGTCATGCTCGGTTATTCGGATTCGAGTAAAGAGGCGGGCTTCCTGCAATCATGCTGGTCGATTTACAAGGCACATCGTGACCTTGGCGAATTGATGCGCCGCACGGGGGTGACGATCCAGATTTTTCACGGCCGTGGCGGATCTGTCGGCCGCGGTGGCGGTCCCGCCAACCAAGCAATCCTGGCCCAGCCGCGCGGCGCCGTGAATGGCCGCATTCGCATCACCGAACAAGGGGAAATGATCGCCGATCGTTACGGCCGGCCGGCGATCGCGCATCGGCATCTGGAGCAGGTTCTCAACGCTGTGCTCCTGGCGAGCTTCCCGGAAGAAGAACAGGTCGACCCGAGTTGGGATTGGGCGATGGAACGATTGGCGGCCAGCGCCTCGCGCCATTACCGCAGCCTGGTTTATGAGACGCCTGAGTTTCTTACCTATTTCGAACAGGCCACGCCGTTTGCGGAAATCAGTCAACTAAAGATTGCGTCGCGGCCGGCGTTCCGCGGCGCGACGCGCACCATCGACCAGTTGCGGGCGATTCCCTGGGTGTTCAGTTGGATGCAAAGCCGGCATACGTTGCCGGGCTGGTTCGGCTTCGGCAGCGCTGTTGGGGATTTCCTTCTCGATCACGGTGGCGATGTTGGGCAATTACAGGATATGTATCGACGCTGGCCGCTGTGGCGCACACTGATCGATAATACCCAGATGATTTTGGCCAAGGCCGACCTGACGATAGCCCGGCTGTATGCAGACCTGGTTCAGGACCAAGCGCTCGCCGATGAAATATTCCGTCGAATCGAAACCGAATTCCACGCAACCGTGGACTTCGTCCTAAAGATCACCGGGCAAGAACGCTTGCTGGAGAATGTTCCGGTGCTGCAGCGCTCGATCGATCGCCGCAATCCGTATGTCGACCCGCTCAGCTTTATTCAGCTGGTGCTACTCAAACGGCTGCGCGCTGGCGAGGAGCCGCACGCCGAGTTGCTCACCGCCGGGCTGGAGAGCGTCAACGGCATTGCCTCGGGCCTGAAGAATACGGGCTGAAGCAACATGCGTTTATTCACGACGCTCGCCTCAGCCGTTACTTCGCGGCATTCGCCTGCGCGTTGTCGTTTTGGAAAAACTTCGTGACACGCGTCAAGCCGTCGAAAATAAATCGCATTGCCGAGTAATGGCCGGCGTCCAACCAGACGATTTCGGGCTCGCCAAAGGCGTGCCACAAAGCCTCGGTGCAAACCTTGGGAATGATCTCGTCGTGGGTGGCGTTGAGCATCAGGATCTTGCGACCGCGCACCTTGTCGCCGTAGGTGACCGGGTCGATTTGCTTGATGATGTCGTAGAATTCCTCTTTGTTGCCGCCGCGCGCCAGCCAGCGCTCGCGCACTTCCTTAACCTCGGGCGACTCCCAGGCGATTTTCGCCATGTCTCCGCCCGCTAGCATCATGCAGATCTTCTGGAAACGCGGTTCGGCGGTGCCGGCCAGTGCGCTTGTGATTCCGCCCAGGCTAATGCCAAAAACGCCGAGCTGGTTTTTGTCGATGTCATCCTGATCGGCAAGAAAGGCGGCGCCGGTGCGAATATCGAGAATACCCTGCCGCATGTTGGCAACCGTGATCTTAGGATCGTCATTGATCATGCGCATTTCGACCCCCTCGGCGCGGCGCGGTCCATAGTAAGGGAGCTTTACAAACAGGGCCGAGATCCCGTGCTGCGCCAAGTTGCGGCAGAACAAGCGGGACAGGTCGAAGTCCCCCCCCAGGATGTGCAACACGATCACGCCCGGATGCTTACCGGGGCTCAAAGAGCGGAAATATTCGCAGTGGACGGTGTTGTTTTCGGGATGCGGCGTCACGACCGGCGAAGGAAACGTGACGAGCGAGATTTCCATCGCCGTCGAGGCCGTCTTTTGAAATTCCTGCTGGAACTTGAACGTGTGCGGTTCCATGCGGAACAACTCGGCCACGGTCGGCTCCTTGTCCGTGATCTCGAACTTGATTTCCCCTTCGCGCGGCGGAGGCAATGCCTGGGCCGTGGCGACGAAGAGCGAAAAGCCGATCAGTGCCGACAACGATTGGCGCAGGTTTTTCACGGTCTGAATATCTCGTAATGACGGGAATGTTGGGCGGGAATGGTCGATGAAAGGGAACAGAAACCTTGTGCCCTGCGACCCGCTCTATGGGAACCACTATACCAAGCGGTCGACTTGACCGCCCAGAGCCCTGGCGATCGGCGTTGGCCGGCCAGATCACGACGGTCCGCAGGGCGGTAAAGCTCTATTGGCCGATGTTCGGCCGGCGGATTATGATCCCCCACCCCGCCCTGCCCCACCTGCCGTATCCACCGGAGGATTAAGGGAATGCCTCAAGGAAATCCCCGTATCTTGATCGTCCGCCTCAGCGCCATTGGCGACTGCTTGCACACGCTGCCAGTGCTGTGCGCGCTACGAGACCAGATGCCGGGGGCCTTTCTGACCTGGGTCGTCGAGGGGCGATCGGGGGATTTGCTGCGTGAGCACCCGGCGCTCGACGAGCTGGTGATTGTGCCGCGAGGCTGGCTGAAGTCGCCACGGCTGGTTTGGCAACTCCGGCAGAAGCTGCGGCAACTCCGCTTCGACATTGCCATCGACGTGCAAGGACTAACCAAGAGCGCCGTGGCGGCCTGGCTATCGGGTGCCCCGCGCCGCATTGGCATGAAAGGGGTCGACGGGCGGGAAATCAGCTCCTGGATCAATAACGAACTGGTCGAACCACAAGACACCCATGTCGTTGATCGCAACATCGAATTGCTCAAGCCGCTGGGTATCGACGTGCATACGCCTCGGTTCGGACTGCCGCGAACTTCGCTCGAAGAATCGCGAGCCGATCAGATTGTCCGTACGGCCGAGGTGACATCCGGATTTGCAATCATCAACCCCGGTGCGGGCTGGCCTTCGAAACTGTGGCCTGCCGAGCGTTTCGCTGCTGTGGCGCGCTTTCTGGGGCACGACCACGGACTGCCCAGCCTGGTCCTATGGGCTGGCGCCAAAGAACGAGCTATGGCCGAGTCGATCGCCGCAGCCTCGGAGGGACACGCCTTGATGGCGCCGCCGACCTCGCTGCCCGAGCTTGTTTCACTTGCGCGCCGAGCGCGGCTGTTTATCAGCAGCGACACCGGCCCTTTGCACATCGCCGCAGCCGTAGGAACTCCTTGCGTGGCCATGTTCGGTCCGATGCCGGCTGAAAGAAACGGCCCCTACGGCTCCGGACATATCACGCTGCAGAATATGCGGCTGGAAGGAAATAGCCGCAGCCGCCGCACCGCTGGCCCCGAATCGATGCTCTCGATCAGCGTCGACGATGTGGTGAAAGCCTGCGGCAACGCGTTGCGTCGCCGGGCACAAGCCGCGTAAGCAGCTAATCGTCCATTTGGTGTTCACCAGGCTCCGAATTGCAACGAGAATTCATTACTCGTAGCGAATCTCTGGGCAAGTAGCGCGCAGCCGTGCCTTGAGCTCGATGATGGTAAGGACCAAGCGTTGCGGTTAAGCGACTTTCTTTGCCCCGCCGTATAAATACGGGTTCATGGTCGGATCGTTGTACATCTTAAGCTGACGGTAGAGCTGTAGACGCTTACGTCCACTCGAGATGTCGTCGACCAACTCAGCAAGCGCCCCGGAGAGATCGGAGCGCTGTCGCAAGCAGATCGACAACCGATCGGCCGCCTTCTGGCGGTGCTCCTCGGTCGCGTCGGCCCGTTCCATCTGCTCCTGCATGTGATAAATACGCAAAGAGATAATTGATAGTCGATCGACGGCGCTGCCTGGAGTTTCGGTATTCAGGCGCGCTCCTTTTTGCGGAGTGACACCTTCGCGCGACAGCCATTCCATCAGGAACATGTCCAGTCGCTCGATATGATCGTTGCGCTGCTGGTTATAACGGTCGATGGCGCGTTTGACTTCTGCGATGCGGGCATCCGTGACGTCCGTGCTGCGGGCGATGTCCTCTTCGTGCCACAGCAGGTAATTGAATTTGTGCTGTTCGCACGCGACCTGCAGATAGCCGTGGTAGGGATTTCGAACTTCTTGCTGATGCCAGAGAGCGACCGTGCTGGAGTGGAGATCGAGGACGTCCTGAACCCGAAACATAGCGCATTCCTTGCTGTTGAAAGGGCGACTTCGCCAGCGGCCTGCCCAGGGCCTGCAAATCTGGTTCCTGCGATTTCGGTGGCACGTCCGCGAGACGCCCCAGGGCGGCCGGATTATAAAAGAGGTTGGTAATTTTGACCAAGGCGAGTTGGGCCGGAGCCCGCCGCGCGGGAGCAATCGCCAAGGGCTATATTGAAACGGGCGGCACCCGGTTGCCGGATCATGCCGCACTTGTTCGCCGGTCCGTTGAGCCGTATCTTTTGGCCGACAGCGTCATTCCCGCGAACGGGGTGCTCGTAGCCCCGGCGAACCAGGGCCCGAAGGCTGTTTGATGGACAAACTCGCGTCAGAAAACGGAGCAAAAATGGCGGACGAATCGAATAACCTGCGCGAGACTTTGGCACGCTTGCACGACCAATTGCGCGGTGCGCCGAACGTCAGTCCCGAGACACGCACCGCCCTGCAGGACCTGCTAGCAGAGATTCGCGGGCTACTTGAACCGGGTACGTCGCACGATGCGTCAACGGTCGGCGGCACGTCGCGAGCCAAGCAGCATGAATCGATCGTGACACGCTTGGGGACTGCCGAACGTGAGTTCGAGGCCACGCATCCGACATTGGCCGGCATCGTCGGCAGCATCATCGACGCGCTGGGCCGGATGGGCATCTAGTCGTCACACGACGAAATCGATGCCACGATAAGGTTGCGATACCCGTTATTGATCGCCCTATCGTTTGGCGGACTTGGTGGTCTTCGATGACTTCTTCTTTTTCGCGGGAGCTTTGCTCGTCGACTCGAGCGGTTGAGCAAGCGTGATCGTCACATCCTCGCCGAAGACATGCCCCGGCTGCTGCCCGGAAGGGGGTTGCACGGTTCGTCCGCGCACGACAATTTCGTCACCGGCCGCGGCCAGAGTGTAATCGTCGACCTCGACCTTGATTTCAGCTTCCTTCGCCAATTGCACTTTCACCGGCTTGCCATCGGCCATGACCTGCAACTGATCGTCCTTGAGCAGCTTGATAGTGCCGATGACGACGCAGTTTTCGACAGCCGCGCGCTTTGCGGGGCGTTGCCCTCCCTCTTCGTTATTCTCACCGTTCTCACCGCCAGCCGCGGCGGCGGCCGCGATGTCCGAGTCGGAATGAATACCGGGCTGCGATGTTTCGGACTGCGTGACCACGTACAGCACTTCGAGTGGTCCGCTCTTGGGTTGCATGCGCTTGTCGAATTCTCCTTCGAAGCGCACCAAGACCCCCGGCTTCAGGTAGGAGCGGTCGGCCGTCCCATTGCACTGCACATGCGTGAGGTTGGAATCGACAGAAAGATTGAATGCCTGCCCTTCACACTTGATCGCCAAGCCATCGGCCCCGACTTGCTCAACCGTTCCTTTCAGGTCAACGACCGGCAGTTGCATCAACTGCGCTTTACGGACGAGAAAATTCGGATTGTTGTTATTGCCGCTATTGTTGTATTGAGCGTGAACTGTGCCAGCTAGAAACGCGAGCGCGACCGCCGCGGCCTGCCCTGCTGTGTGACCGTTCATCCGTGTCATCATTGCCACCTCTTCCCGCCGGATTCGTAAACCTGCCGCCCAATGGATTGAGCGCCCTGTCGCCGACTCTACGATATCGTCTGGCCGACAACTCGCCAACTATTTGGGGGCTAACGAGTTTCGCCGCGGCGTACACTTGAACGACCAACGACGTCCGTAACGGACTGCCTGTAGTATGGGCCTCGCGGGCAGTAGCATCGGGCGGTTGTCAGCCAAAGCCCCGCTGATAACAATGCCCTCGGCCTGTCGTCGCACGGGGGGCCGCCGGCCATTCCGCATCCACGTCCGCTTTCAACCAGGGTTCCATGAGTAAAGAAGACGGCCCGCTGACGGTGCCAAAGTTCGTGGCCATGAAGGCCGCCGGTCAGAAAATCAGCATGCTCACTGCCTACGACCATGCGATGGCGGGGCTGTTGGACGACGCAGGAGTCGACGGAATCCTGGTCGGCGACAGCCTTTCGATGGTCGTGCAAGGACATCCCACGACCCTCTCTGTGACCCTCGACCAGATGATTTACCACGCCGAAATGGTCGGCCGGGCCGTCCGCCGGGCCCTGGTGGTGGTGGACCTACCGTTTCCGACCTGCCACCTGGGTCCGTATAAGGCAGTCGAAGCGGGCAGCCGTATACTGAAGGAAACCCACTGCCGAGCGGTGAAGTTGGAGGGGGGCGCTGAGCAGGCCGAAACCATTCGGGCCTTGGTCGCCGCCGGTATCCCCGTAATGGCACACTGTGGGCTGCGCCCGCAAAACGTTCACGTTCTGGGTGGATACAAAGTGCAGCGCGAGGAAGAAACCTTGATGGCTGACGCTCTCGCGGCCCAGCACGCAGGCGCCTTTGCCGTGCTGCTCGAGTGCATCCCGACGCCGATCGCCGAGCGGATCACCGCCAAATTATCGGTCCCGACGATCGGCATTGGCGCTGGGCCCGGTTGCGACGGACAGGTGCTAGTCGTCAACGACATGCTGGGAATCACCAGCGGCTATCTGCCGCGTTTTGTGAAGTCCTACGCCGACCTGGGAAGCCAGATTCGCGAGGCGGCAACCCGCTATCGTCAGGAAGTGCAGGACGGCACTTACCCGGACGCGGCGCACTCGTTCAAATAAGAGCAAGCCGTGTCCCCGGGCGCGCGGCTTGGCGCTGTCGCCGGACTTTTGCCGAAGCAGACGCGCTGTTTCCTGCCACGCCCTCTTTCGAAGAACGTGCCCCGATGCCAAATCGACTGGCCAATGAGACCAGCCCTTACCTTCTGCAACACGCCGGAAATCCGGTGGATTGGTATCCGTGGGGCCCCGAGGCGCTTGCGCGATCCGTGGCAGAGGATCGGCCGATTTTCTTGTCAATCGGCTATTCGGCGTGCCACTGGTGCCACGTGATGGAGCACGAAAGCTTCGAGAATGCCGCGATTGCGGCGCAATTGAAGGCCGGCTTCATTTCGATCAAGGTCGACCGCGAGGAACGGCCCGATCTGGATCATATCTACATGAACGCCGTGCAGATGTTGACCGGCCGCGGCGGCTGGCCGATGTCGGTTTTCCTCACACCGCAATTGAAACCGTTCTACGGCGGCACCTATTTCCCGCCGCAAGCTCGGATGGGGATGCCGGGCTTCGACCAGGTGTTAACGGCGGTACTTAACGCTTGGAATAACCAGCGCGCGGAAGTCCTCGCCGCGGCCGATCGCCTGACCCAACAATTGACCGCCATGACCAACATGGCGGTGTCGAAGAAGGCGCCCACCCGCGCGGCGTTCGAAAATGCGCGGCGGGAGTTGGCTCGACTCTTTGACGCGCGCGAAGGAGGATTCGGCGGCGCTCCAAAATTCCCTCATCCACTCGAGCTGCGATTACTGCTGCGACTGTGGTGGCATGATCGGCAGGACGAGACGCTCGATATGGTGCGATTGACGCTCGACAAAATGGCCGCCGGCGGAATCTACGACCATCTCGGCGGTGGCTTTCATCGCTATTCGGTCGACGATCACTGGCTGGTACCGCATTTCGAAAAGATGCTCTACGACAACGCGCTGCTCGCCTCGAGCTACACGGAGGCGTACCAGGTAACAGGCGAAGAGCGTTACGCTCACGTGGTGCGCGAGACGTTGGACTACGTACTGCGTGAAATGTGCGATCTGGACGGCGGATTTCGCAGTACACAGGACGCCGATAGCGAAGGAGTCGAAGGAAAATTCTACGTCTGGCGTCCTGAAGAGATCGAAGAAGTGCTCGGCCCTGACCGGGCTGAAACCTTTTGCCACGCCTATGACGTCAGTGCTGCGGGGAATTTCGAGGGAAATAATATCCTCAACCAGCCCAAGTCGCTCGCCGAATGCGCGAAGATGCTGGGGCGCGATCCCGTTGAATTGAGCAAGGAATTGCAGGAGAGCCGTGCTCGCTTGCTCGAGGTACGAAACCGGCGCGTACCGCCGGCGCTCGACGACAAGGTACTGGTGAACTGGAACGGCCTGATGATCGGGGCCATGGCGCTGGCCGGCAGCGCATTAAACGAGCCTGCTTACGTTGCCGCGGCGGCGAAGGCGGCGGATTTTGTTCTCACGCGCATGCGGCAGGCCGACGGCCGGCTGTTACACACGTACCGCAATGGCCAGGCACGATTTGACGCTTACCTGGACGATTACGCATGTCTGGCCGATGCGCTGGTGACGTTGTACGAAGCCGATTTCGACGAGCGCTGGATTGCCGAGGCCGTGTCGCTTGCGCAGGTTATTCTCGACCGATTTGCGGACAAAGCGTCGGGAGGATTCTATTTCACGGCCGATAATCACGAATCGCTCGTCGCGCGCCCCAAGGATGTGCAAGACAGTTCGACTCCCAGCGCGACCGCGATGGCGGTAACCGCACTTTTGCGTTTGGGAAAACTCACAGGGCGGACTGATTTTCTTGACGCGGCACATCGCACGCTGAACTTGTTCACGGACCTGATCGAACGGCATCCGATGGCGGCGGGCCAGATGCTCATGGCGCTCGATTTCCAACTCGGGCCGACGCCGGAATTGGTACTCATCGCTGAGCCCGGGAACGCGTCTCGTAGCGAGGTGCTGGAAGGTCTGCGACGTCGCTTCTGGCCAAACAAAGTGCTCGCGGCGCGGCCGGGGGGACACGAGTCCGATGTTCTAACGCCGCTCTTTGCCGGCAAGGCCGTCGACGGCCCAACTACTGAGCCGGCGCTCTACGTTTGCCAAAACTTCGCCTGCCGTGCGCCAGTCATCGGCGTCGAGGCCGTTAAAGCGGAGATCGAACGCGTGACGAAATGAGTTTGGATCGCAACCGCGCAACTGCCAACGCGGCACCGGCGACCAGGCTGAGCAAGACTGTCGCCGGTTCCGGCACAGGCGCCATTGTGTTTGCGTTGGCCAAGTCGCCATGTCCAAGTGAAGTCCCCAGCCAATTCGACGAGGCCAGCGCCAGGTCTTGCGCGTTGACGATACCGTCGTTGTTGAGGTCCCCCTGCAGGAAATAGCCGTTATGGCTCCATTGGCTGGCGATCGTGGCCAGGTCCTGGGTGTTAACAATGCCGTCGCCGTTGGCATCGCCGTACAGCGGGATCACTGTGACGCCATTCATCGCCTCAAACGCGGGCCCCGCGCCGTGCGTTGCGTCGGAAAGTAGGGCACGATTGCCGGTCAAAGGATCGATTGTGAGTAGGCCGTTGGCATTGTGTCCCTGAACTGTCATTAGGATTGTGCCAGCCGATCCGATGGCCAACTGCATGGTTCCCGTCGTATCGAGCGGTCCATTTCCTACCGTGCTGCTAGACACGACCGAACGATTGCCCGTCACGGGATCGATGCGAAAAACGCCGTAGGTCGCCGCGTTCGATGATTGACCGGCGCCCGAGACATAGATCTGGCCGCCGTACGCAGCGGCGCTGTATCCCACCGTAAAAGCTGGTCCGGCACCGGCGTTTGCTCCAGAAAGGAGAATTCGGTTGCCGGTTGCCAGGTCGATCTTGAACAGGCCTTGAAAATAGCCCGGGGCAAATAGCGAGTTACCCGAGGCCACCATGCCGCCCATCCATTCCGGCGCAGGTCCTGTTCCGACATTGAAGTTAGAAAATATGGCACGATTGCCGGTTGCTGGATCGACAGTCATCAGACGTCCCGCCAAATTCAAATCACCATTGTTGTTGGCGGCACTTACCAGAATTTGATTGCCTACCTGCCTGGCGTAACCGGCTGCGCCGAAGGCAGGGCCCGATCCGATTTCAGAATAGACCGGGCTAGACGTGGTCAGGCTGTCCTGCGAAATCACGGTGCGATTGCCTGTCGTGGGATCGACGATGTACAGACGCGCCGGGGTCGCGGGCGGAAGACTGTTCGTGGATACTGAATCCGGGACCGGCACCGGCGTATCCGCCGATTGGTAAGGCGTCCCACCATCGGCCACAAGCAACTGGCCGTTGCTCATCACGCTTACGTCGTTGGGATACGTGAACGGCATCCCTGTCCCATGAGTATTGTCGGATAGAATCGTGCGATTACCGGTCGTGGGATCGATCAGCATTAACCCCGGGTCACCGCTAGTGATATCGGCCGTGACGACGATATCTCCCGCAGGCAGGCCCGCCGCGCGACTTTCGGAAATCAGAATTGCAAGTCCAATCATCGAAAGATGACCGGCAACGACGAAAACGAAGACCGATCGCACACCGCTCGCAGTCGATGTCATGGTCGCCTCCGACATTTCATTATCAGACGAATTACGCGCCGACGATTCAACCTCTTCGGCAAACGCGAAACGATATCGCCCCTTTAGAACAAGCCTTGCTCTGTATTTGCCAAGCGGCGTCGGCTTGTTAGTTCCGATGACGTAGTCCACAGAACGTGGATTTAAGAAATGATTCTCGCTCCGACGCCCAGCTTACATATTTCACCTTGGCATTTACAAGCAAAAACTTACCAGTATCAGGCGCCTCACGGGCGCTCTCGAGAGCGGCGACACTAATTAAGATCATAAGCGCGCTAATGCATCGTGAAAATCGAACCAGGGATCAATCTGTCAAAACATAATTCGCACGCAACGTGCGTTTCATACGGTCAAGTTCCTCGGCCGTGAGTGCGGGCTGTTTTTGCAAGCCCTCCTGAACCGTTTTCGCCTCGGCCACGCCTGGTTGCTGCACCAGGTTGACGATGCCGCTGGAATCGTCCACGGCAAACCAAGTCGGCTCGAGCTTCATGTTGTTGGGATTGGTCGCCGTCAGGCGCAGCGTGCGAAATCCTCCCAGTTTGGCGTCGCGAAAGCGGACGATCACGAACCCTTCGCCATTGCCGGTGAGGCCCATGATCTCACTCTTTTCACCGGGCTTTGGGACGCGCACCGCGTAGAATTGTCCGGGCTGAATGACAAACCCATCCGACCACTTGACGCCGTCAGCACGGTGAAACTGCACCGTGAACGGGCGCGCGGTCAGATTATACAATCGCCCTTCGCCGCGCGGCATCGCCGTTTTTTCTGCCGGCGCCACTTGCCCGAAGGCTTCGCCCGCGCCAAGGGCGGAGATCGTGATCAGCGCGATAACTACGAATGCCGCCCTGACCATTCGCGTGATCGCCATTGTCGCGAGCGCCATGTTACTTCTCCTGAACGTGATTTCGAACATTGATGAATAGTAGTTGGTTTAACCTTGCGTCGAGCATTTCGACACTCGGCAGCAATCGACTTTGCCCCTTCCCGCTATTTCGCTAGCGCTGCAGCCAGACCGGGCACCTCGCCGGCACCGACGGGCACGGTGATGCTGGAACCTGTGAATGCCTTCCCGATCGGCTCGTAGCGTCCGCCGAGATGCTCGGCGAGAAAAGCTTCGCTAACGGCGAAGAACGACATTCGATTTTCCGGACGCGCAAAGCCGTGTCCCTCGTCGGGGTACAACACGTACGTTACTGGGATGTGCTTTGCTTCCATCGCGGAAACGATCTGATCGGCCTCGGCCTGCTTCACGCGCGGGTCATGGGCGCCTTGCCCGATCAACAATGGCTTTTTAATATTCGCGACGTGCGACAACGGCGACAGTTTCGTCAGTGTGGTTTTACCTGCCTCGGTCGTGAAATCCCCCACCCGATCCTTGAACAACTGAATCTGTGGCTGCCAATAGGGCGGAATCGATTGCAACAGCGTGATGATGTTCGACGGCCCGACGATGTCGATGCCGCAGGCGAATACGTCCGGCGTCATCGTCATGCCGACCAAGGTCGCGTAACCGCCGTAGCTGCCGCCGGTGATGGCAACAAGCTTTGGGTCCGCGATCTTTTCGGCGACCGCCCAATCCACGGCGTCCAGCAAGTCCGTGTGCATTTTGCCGGCCCATTCTTTGTTGCCGGCATTGACGAATTCTTTGCCGAAGCCGGTCGAGCCGCGGAAGTTGATGCTCAGCACAGCGTAGCCTCGGTTAGCCCACAGTTGGTGCGTCGCATCGTATCCCCAGTCGTCGCGTGCCCAGGGGCCACCGTGTACGTCCAGCACCATCGGGAGCGGCTGCGAAGGCCGGGCATCGCCGTCTTCATCGGTCCCCTTGGGAAGCGAGAGGTAGCAAACCAGATCCAGACCGTCTCGTGATTTTACGACAAGGTCGTGCATTTTCACCAGCGGAAGACCATCCAGATCCTGACGATTCGTGAATAAGAATTTCGCCTTCTTCTGCTCATGATCGTACAGGTAATAGCGCACCGGTCCGTCGTCGGTCAGGTAGGCGACGGTCCACCAGCGATCGTCCAGGGTACGGCTCGTGACCTCGACGTCGCCGCGCGTCACGGTGGCGAGGTAATCCAGATCCGGTTTGATGGCCTGATCGAGTATCTGCCATTGCTTGCGACCGTAAGTGAACGCCACGGCTTGAATTGTCTTCTCCGTCGGGTGCGTAAGCACGCCTGACACGTCAGCCTTTGGGTTGTCGGCCAGCGTCGCTTGCTTGCCCGTCTCGAGATACACCGTGGTAAGAGCACCCGTGTTACGATCGCGACTGTCGATCAGGTACAGCAGATTGCCGCTTTTGTCGAAGCCCGACGGCTGCGTTGTGAGCGTGTCAGCCATGGGAACCTTCATAAAGTCGTCCCATCCGCCCGCGCCATTCGGCCGGAGAATCACGCTGCTGCCATCGGGCAAATACTGCATCGCGAAGCGCACTTTCAAATCTTCATCCGTCAGGTAACCGGCGAAGCCCTGTTTGTTTTGCTCGACTAATTTGCGCTCGCCCGTCGAAATATTGACGCGATAAATGTCGTGGTATTGCTGATCGCGATCGTTGAGGCCAATCAAGATTTCCTTAGGCGCGCGCTCGCTGACCGCTTCGATCTGCGCCGCCACGTTTGCCAGCGGAGTCAGGTCCTGGGTCGTATTGTCAGCCAGGCTTACTGCGTATACGTGCCAGTTCTCGTCACCATTCTGATCTTGAACGTAGAGGACGTGCTCATTCGTGTAGGCCCAGAAATATGCGCGGATGCCACGCTTCTTGTCTTCCGTGACCGCCTTCGCCGCGGCAGGATCGTCAGCCGGCCCCACCCAGACGTTCATCACGCCGTCGACCGGCGCGAGAAAGGCCAGCCGCTTTCCGTCGGGGCTGATACGGGGGCTCGATTTTTCCGGATTGCCGAAAAGCGCTGTCCGCGGGATGAGCGGTACGCCGTCGAGATATTTTAGAGGGGCTGCGGACGCTTTGTCGGGAGCATCGGTATCGGTAGCCTTGATCGAAGCGGTTTCGGTTGGAGTGGAGGTGCTCGCAGGCGCCACGTCGGTCTTGGCCGATGGGGCTGTAACTTCTGCTGGCGCCTCGGTAGCATTCGCTGCATCTGTAGAGGCTTCCCTCGTGGCAGTCGCGGCACCGGCCGGCGGCGCGATCTCTTCGGCGGGCAAAGTTGCCGCCGAACTTGTAGGCTTCTTCGCCTTCTCGCTCACTGCGGGATTGCACGCGGATAAAATGCCCAAGCCCAGCACGCAAATCCACGCCATTAATCCTATAGGGCCGCGATGCATAGCTACACCTCCTGGAGTCGGTTCTGCAAATCGTCTCGCGAATCATCCGTGACTTTTGGCGCAACATAGCGGATTCGGCGAGGGACCGCCAAGGCCGTCCTCAGCGCGCCAGAGGCCCGCTCGCGCGCAGGAAGGCCGCAAAAAACTAGCATCGCGGCCCTCGCGGGCCTACAGTGCATCACTGCCGGTGAATCGAAAACACTGCCGTCAGGACCGTTCGTGTGACCGCGCGCCGCGACAATAGAAACGTCCGAGCGACGACCGGCTATCAACCGTTGGTCGTCGTCGCTGTAGCGGTTTGCGCGGGAATTGTCGTCGATCATTTGTTGCCGGCGCGCTGGACCGCCTGGTGGCTTGCTGCGATTGTGCTGTGGGGGGCTTGGCTCGCCGCGTGGCGCCAAGCAAGACTGCGCATCGCCGGAATCATGATGCTCGCCTGTCTCGCCGCAACCGGCGCCGCATGGCACCAGGTACGCTGGGCACTTTACCCAAATGATGAGTTAGGCACGTTTGCGCTCGATACAGCACAACCGGTTTGCCTCGAAGCTATTGCACGGTCCAGCCCGCGACGTATGCCTGCGCCCGAATTCGATCCGATGCGGCCCGTCACATCGGGCGATCGCAGCCGGCTGACGGTTCATTTGCTACGTATTCGCGATGGCGATCGGTGGCTGCGGGCCTCGGGAACGGCAACGCTGGACGTCGATGGCCACCTGCTCGGCATCCAAGCGGGCGACCATCTACAGGTCTTCGGGCAACTGCGCGCGATCAGCGCCCCTGCCAACCCTGGCGAGTTCGATTTCGCCGACTACGAACGAGTCGATCGCCGCTTGGGCCGGCTATCGGCCGATCATCCCGAGTGCGTGACCGTGCTCGCCCCGGGTTCACTCTGGCAACCGCGACGATGGTGGGACAAAGCGCGATTGGCCGGTGATAACGCGCTGTGGAACTCGCTCGGTCGCACACATTCCGGTTTGGCGCTGGCGCTAATTCTGGGCCAGCGCGAACAACTCGACGCGGCCGCCACACGGCACTATTACGAGACCGGCACCGTCCATCTGCTGTCGATCTCGGGCCTGCACGTGGGATTGCTTGCGTTGGTGCTGTTTCGTGGGTTGGAATTTGGATTTCTTCGCCGCGGCCCGGCGCTGGCCGCCGTGGCGATCATCACGGCGTTGTACGCGCTGGTGATTGATGCCGAGCCACCGGCGGTGCGCGCCACGGTCATGGTGGCGATCGTATGCGCCGCGTTGTACGCGGGCCGGCCAAGTTCGATGTTCAATCTCTTGGGCGCCGCGGCCGTGATCGTTATGGCGTGGAATCCTGCCGAGGTCTTCCGCGCGGGCACGCAATTGTCGTTTCTGGCCGTGGCAACAATGGCCTGGTTAGGACCGCATGCCTGGAAAAGACCAGCGCTGGATCCCTTGGATCGATTGATCGCACGAACGCGACCTTGGCCCCAACGCATTGCAACCAGTCTGGGCGCCGGGTTCGGTCGCATGATGCTCATCACGACTGCGATTTGGCTCATCTCGCTACCGCTGGTCCTGGCGCGTTTTAATCTGATCTCGCCGGGCTCGTTGCTGCTGACTCCGCTGCTGGCTGTTCCTGTCGCACTAGGATTATTCACCGGCTTCGTCCTGGTATCCGTTGGTTGGCTGATCTGGCCCTTGTCGATTCCCTTGGGAATGTTATGCGATACCTGCATGGCAATCGTGGGCAACTCGGTGCGTATCGTCGATCGACTACCTGGAAGCCATGTTTGGTTGCCGGGGCCGCCCACTTGGTGGTTGGTTGGGTGTTACGGACTGATCGCGACCTGGGCCGTCGACGCGCGGTTGCGACCACCACGGCGCTGGTGCGCGGCGCTGCTCGCTGGCTGGATTGCTGTTGGATTCTTTGCCTCGCAAGGCGCTCGACCCCAACGTGACGAACTCGAATGTGCCTTCTTATCGGTAGGGCATGGCTGCGCGGTCGTGATGTCGTTGCCCGACGGTTCCACAGTGCTCTACGACGCGGGACAGCTTGGCTCGCCCACGGCCGCGGCGCGATCGATTTCCGGCTACTTATGGTCTCGCGGTCGCCGACACATCGACGCCGTCGTGATCTCGCACGCGGATATCGATCACTACAACGCCTTACCCGAACTGCTGCGACGTTTCAGCGTCGGCGCGGTTTATGTTTCGCCCGTCATGTTCGACGATGGCGGAGCCGGCGTTGCCGCTTTGCGGGACGCCATTGAAGAAGCCGACGTCCCCCTGCGCGAGATATCGGCCGGCGATCGCCTGCGCGGTTCGAATGAATGTTCGTTGAACGTACTTCATCCGCCGGCGCGCGGCGCCTTGGGCAGTGACAATGCGAATAGCATCGTGCTCGAGGTCATCTATCGGGGGAGACGGTTATTGCTGCCCGGCGATCTCGAATCGCCGGGCCTTGACGATTTACTGGCTGAAAGCCCGTTGGATTGCGATCTTGTCTTGGCGCCGCATCACGGCAGCGCCCAGAGCGATCCGCCAGGTTTCGTCGCTTGGACGACGCCGGAATTTACCGTGATCAGCGGCGATAGCCGATCGAATCGTCCCGAAGTCGCCGGCGCCTATCGCCGCCACGGAGCGCAGGTGTTTAACACATCACTCTTGGGCTCAATCATGGTAACGATCGACGCCCGAAACTTGCGCATCTCCTCATGGCGAGATGAACCGTCGCGCATGCCGGTTGTGCCCTGGCCCCCTGACGAAGGGGAACAATAAACCACTCCTGTGGGCTGTCTGCGAATCGACGATCGCGCGATCGTTGAGGCGGTCGCTCGTGCTATGACGTGAAGTTTTCCATGCGATTTCACGCGCAGAACGCCAGCGCGCTGTGAACAGCGCACCTAGTAGTGCTCTGCTCGTTCTTGGACCAGGTCGAGTCCTCGACAACAGGACGGATTCACGGCGCGCGGGACGGGGCTCTAGCCAGCAGCGCCCGCACATTTTCCGCGACCGTCACCAATTATCAGACGGCCGACGTAACTGCTGGCTCTGTCTATGGATATGGCGTTATTGCCGTCAACTCGCAGCGCCGTCTGTACCGATAGCAGAATTGTCGCCATTAGCGGGCGTGCGCGTCGCGCTCTGTACACGGCGTATGCGTTAAGGATTTGTGATCTTGCAGGCGTTCAGGCGGGCTCCTGCTTCTTCTCCTAACCCAGGAATAACGGAGTGTGGGTCATGAGGTTAACCAAGCGAGCGATGGCACTCGCCATTGCCGGCCTGCTGGCTGGAGGCCAGGCCGCCATCGCGCAACAACCGTCGCGGGTGACGGCGCCTGCCCGAACGACGGCGTACGAGTACGACAGCTACTACGCGCAAGAATCGGAAGGCGCAACTCCCGAGGCCGCTCCCCCCGCTGCTGCCCCCGCAGCGCCGGCTAGCGGCGGCTGTGCCACAGGGTGCGGCGAAAAGAATGGCTGCGGCGATAGCTCCGGCTGCGCTAGCGCCTGTGGTGATGACGCATCTCCCGAGATGTGCCATCTGTTCGAAACGTGCTGGACGAAAAAGGTCGGCCTGCAAATCGGCGGCTGGACCACGCAAAGCTTCACCTGGAATACCAGCAATCCGGCGGACCGCTTCAACGGCCCGGTGACCTGGACCGACCAGGCGAACCAGTACCAGCTCAACCAGCAGTACTTGTACATCGATCGCCCGACGAATACCGAAGGCGACGGCTGGGACTTCGGCGGTCGCGTCGACTTCCTGTACGGTACTGACTATCGTTTCACGACTGAAGCCAACCTGGAAAACCGCATCAACTCGGTAAACCACCCGTACATGGGCTTGGCGATTCCGCAGTTCTACGGCGAAGTGGCGGCCGACAACTTGAAAGTCAAGTTAGGTCACTTCTACTCTCCGGTAGGTTACTTTGTCGTGCCTACGATCAACAACTTCTTCAACAGCTTGCCTTACACGTTCCAATACGGCGAGCCGTTCACTCACTCCGGCATGTTGGCCACTTGGACTGCCAACGAACATTGGACTTTGGGCGCCGGACTCATTCAAGGCTGGGACAGCTTCTTCGGTGGACCGAACCCGCACCTGGGTTCGATCTGCACCGCCACTTGGACGGGTGAAAAGAAAGACTCGTTCGCGTGGGTGTGGATTCAAGACCATGAGCCCGATGCCAACTCGTCTGGCGTCGTCGCTCCGACTGGTGGCCGCGTCTATACGTCGCGCTACTTGCACACCATGGTCTATACCCGTCCGTTGACCGAACGGTTGACGTGGGTTGCCCAAAGCGACTTGGGTGTTCAAGGTGCGGCTTTCGGACCGGGAACGCAAACGGCCCGTTGGTACGGCTTGAACCAATACTTGTTCTATAAGGTCAACAACGCGTGGACCTGGGGTGCCAGCTACGAGTGGTTCCGCGATGAAGAAGGCTTCCGCGTCGGTGCTGCGGTACCGAGCGTATTCAGCCCGAACTCGAGCGGCAACGCCGTCGGCCCTGGCTTCGCCGGTAACTTCTGCGAGACTACCTGGGGTCCGCAGTGGCGTCCGGGCGGCAGCCAGAACCTGTTGATCCGGCCCAACTTGCGTTGGGACTGGTACAACGGCAAGGCCAACTCGGCCGGCCAACTGCCGTATGACAGCGGCACCCGTAGCCAACAGTTCATCTGGGGCACGGACGTGACGTTGATCTACTAGTCGTCTGCAAGATCGCAAGTCCGCCTGACCAGCCGCCCACGCCTCCCTCGGCGTGGGCGGCTTTTTTTTGTTTTGCACGCACAATCTTATGCGCATTGAACACGCATCGCGTTAAGCGCGCTTTTGACGAGATATCGCGCGCGATTCCCACGCCGTGGGCGCTCCGCGCAATGTTAAACGAGATGACGCGATGCATACGGGTCGCGTACCAGACGCATCGCGAGTCACCGGGACAGTCGTCCTAATCGGTAAACCTTGCGTATTTTCCTTGACAGGATATCCCGCGTGGGTACGATCTGAAGTGGCCGTATATCACTGCTTGCAGTGCCGCTTAACCGGTCGGGCTGGTCGGTTGGGTCGCGGCCTCGTGGTAAATTGAGACTGAATCGAGTTTGCACATCTCTAGCGCCGTCGGCGTTCGTCGCCGATGCTGTAGCTCCCTACGTCGTTGGCAATGGTTGTTTCTGCCGTTGCGCGATTGAAGGGGGATCTCTGCGCACACGCGTTTGGTGCAACCGTGTTGATCCTTGCAGTACCCATTGCCGCCGATCGGATTATGGCAAGGAATTCTATCGTACTGTCGGGCTAGGGCGGTCGTCTTGTTGCACTGCGTCAGGGGCTGCGTACCGCTTTCTTTTTTTGCGGTCGTTGAGATCGAGTTGGCGCGATGTTGCGCCGTGTCTCACTTGCACAATGGGTCAGAACCAGGAGCGCCATCTGGCGCTCGAAACACGCGCCCTGCAGGCAGCAGGCGCATATCTAGTTACGGGGGCGGTCGCTCGCAGAGAGCATCAGAGGGAACACCATGACGAAGCATCGCAAACTATCGCTCGAGTATCTCGAAATTCGCAGCCTGATGACTGTGAACCTGGCAACACTGGTTGCCGCCAACCTGCCTCCTTCGTACAGCGTGACGGGGGCGGGCAACAATCTTGCCAATCCGAGTTGGGGAAGCGCCGGCGCTGATTTGGTGCGCAGCATTTTGCCGGCTGATTACGGCGACGGTATCTCGACGCCCAACGGCCAGAACCTGGACAGCGCTCGGGCGATCAGCAACGCCCTCGGATCGCAATCGGGTGATATTTTGGACTCGAACAATCTCTCGGCGTTCACGTATGCCTGGGGTCAGTTCATCGACCACGATTTAGACCTGACTCCCGACGGCGGCGCATCGGACCCGATCGCAGTCCCTACAGGCGACCCGCAATTCGATCCGAATTCGACCGGCACGCAAACGCTGCCGTTTACGCGCTCCGTCACCGATCCAACGACTGGCACCAGCACCAGCAATCCGCTGAATCAGCCGACCGTCGTCACATCGTTTCTCGACGGCTCGATGATCTACGGATCCGACCCGACGCGCGCCGCGGCACTGCGCACATTCCAGGGCGGGACGCTCAAGACCAGCGCCGGCGACCTACCGCCACTCAATACGACAGGCCTGCCCAACGACAACGAAGGACTGGCCGCGGATTCCTCGCTATTCCTGGCCGGCGATGTCCGCGCCAACGAGAACATCGAACTGACCAGCCTGCAGACCCTGTTCGTGCGTGAGCACAACTATTGGGCGGAAAAAATCTCGACAGCCAATCCCAGCTTGAATGACGAGCAGATCTATCAGGCCGCCCGCAGCATCGTGATCGCAGAAATCCAATCGATCACGTTCAACCAGTTCTTGCCCGCTCTCCTCGGACAGAACGCACTGACGACCTACAAGGGATATAACCCGAATGTGAATCCCGGCATCACGCCGGAGTTCTCGGAAGCCGCCTATCGTTTCGGACACAGCCAGCTCGACGACGATGTGCAGTTCCTGACCAACAGCGGCGGTCAATTCTCGTTCAGTTACACCATGCCGGACGGGACGACTCAGACCGTCAATTCAGCAACAGACGTGAGCGGCGGCGAGACGGGAATGCCGCTGGTCGATGCGTTCTTTGCACCGTATGTCATGCAGGGGGGATCAGGCGTCGAGGACTCGATCCTTAAGTACCTGGCCTCGGATGTGGCACAGGGGATCGATACCAAGATGGTCGATTCGGTGCGCAACGTCCTGTTCGGGGCGCCCGGAAGCGGCGCTGGGGGACAGGATTTGTTCGCTCTCGATATTCAGCGAGGGCGCGACGTCGGGTTGCCGACCTATAACGAGGCGAGGGTCGCATACGGCCTGCCGGCCGTGACCAACTTCAGTCAGATCACCAGCGATCCGAACCTGCAGCAGGAGCTAAAGTCGATCTACGGCAATGTGAACAACGTCGAATTGTTCGTCGGCGGCCTGGCCGAAAACCATGCGGTCGGCAGTAGCATGGGAGCAACGTTCCAGGCCATCATCGCCAACCAGTTCGAACGATTGCGCGATGGCGACCACTTGTGGTACCAGAACATTTATCACGGCGCGGAACTGGCCGCAATTCAGAACACCACGCTTGCCGATATCATTCGCCGCGATACGGACGTCACGAATTTGCAGGCGAATGTCTTCGTCTTCAAGGCCTCGGTGTCCGGCACCGTCTTCAACGATGCTAACGCCAATGGACGGCTGGATTTTTCGGATCGCGCACTTGTCGGCCAGACAGTGCAACTGCTGGATGCGAATAGTGGTCAGGTCGTGGCCACGACCAAGTCTGGGCTGTTCGGTACCTATTCGTTCAACATCACCGAAGCCGGCCAATATGTGGTGCAAGTCGCAGCGTCAGGTGCAAGTACCGCTGCCGCGGTGCCGAGCCGGGCGATCGACATCACGAGCGGTAATCAATTCCTGAGGCAGGTGAACCTGGCGGTAGCGCCGAACCATAGCCCGGGCCACCCGACCAAGCCCGGTACTACGGCGGGCGGATCAACGGGAAGCGATCCGGGTGGCTGGAACTGGAACGATCTCATCGGCAATTGGGACAACATCCCCGCGGGGCAACTCTTGGCGAGCATTGTCGACAAGATTCATGCTGCGGGCGTTATCTCCTGAGATTCGTAACGCCTGGGGCATTTTGCCTATGTGAGAGGATCGTGAGAATTTCGCGGGTCGTGCGCGGTCAAAACCGCCGGCGAACGACCCGTTATTTTTGCGCCTCGACCCGATGGCCTCGTCTCTCAGATTCCATTGCATGCTTGCGCGACGCGCCGTGCATTATTCCCAGGCAGATCGCAGCCCGAAAATTGGTCTGTGCCAAAATCCGCGAGCATTTCGAATTTCAAAAACCCCTTACGGCACTTAGCCCTACGACCAATTCAAGAACGCGGGCACGGTTTCGGCACACCGCTTGCTAAAGGGGAAGTGGGCGTGCGATGCGTGACTCGCGGGTGAAGGGCCCTCACCCGCGAGTGACTTTTTTTCTCGCCTGATGTGCATGGAACAACGATACAACAGGACCGATTGCGAGACGCCTCATCCGACGAGATTCGAGGCGATTCGCGTAAAGTAGCAACGGGATGTCGCGGTGGCTGACCAACGCGTTTGACATGCGTTCAGAACATTGTCATGAGCACTAAACCGCGATAACCATCCGTCCAGAAGGATGCCCCAATCGCTTGGGTGGGCGCTCCGCCTAGCCCACCCAAGCTGGGGCGTCTCTTCTCTTCTTTTGCGGCGAGGACCTTTGCTGGTTCTCGCTTTTCAGCAAGTTACCGCCTCTTGAAATCACGGTAATGCTTTTGATTTTCACGGTCGAACAATCGACTCGTTGGCTGCCGCAATATCGCCTCTAGCTGTCCCGCACCATCTCTCGTTGCCGGGGCAATTCCTCTGAACGCGCAAACTGCTTCGCGAACGGGACCTTACGGGCAGGCCTTGCGGGGGCGGCTCTGTCGCGGCTAACATCAAACTCGTATTACACGCCCCGCGGAGTCCCGTTGATGAAGCTCATTATCGCCATTATTCAGCCCAGCCGTCTCGAGGCTGTTAAGGCCGCCCTCACCGAGGTCGAGGTCTTTCGCCT
Organism: Pirellulales bacterium; assembly: GCA_036499395.1. Lineage (NCBI taxonomy): Bacteria > Pseudomonadati > Planctomycetota > Planctomycetia > Pirellulales > Pirellulales bacterium. The sequence continues at coordinate 3,777 of DASYDW010000098.1, read as the reverse complement.
CACGGTTATGGACGTGCAGGGCTTCGGCCGCCAGAAGGGGCACACCGAAATGTTTCGCGGTCACGAGTTTTCGGTAAACTTGCTACGCAAGGTGCAGCTGCAAATTGCCGTGAACGAGGATTTCGTCGAACCCACGATTCAGGCCATCATCAAGGGGGGCCGCTCGGGCCCTGGTGGCGAGATCGGCGACGGAAAAATCTTCATTCTGCCGATGGACGACTGCATTCGCATCCGCACTGGCGAGCGTGGTACCGAGGCGATTTGATCGCTAAGGCGACTTGGACGCCGTTGGAACGCGAGCGAAACAGCGATTTTGGTTCTAACGATATGGGGACCAGTTCGGCCCGGTCGCCTCGGGTGCTGCTGCCGTCTCTTCGACTGGCTCCGGTGTCTTCGGTTTTTCAGCAGGCAACGCACTAACCGCGGATGGTTCCCGTTCGGGCAGTGGCGCCGTGGCGCGCTTCCACATCGTGATCGGTCCACTGGCACGATTCAACGCAGCCCTCGGCCGATCTTCGACGTCGGTCCATGCGGCAGGATTGTTGCCCGACGTTGGTCGTAAGGCGAACTCAGCCACGAACTGTTGACCGTCTTCGGTCGTCAACCGAACAAATAGCATGAGGTCGTCGCGGGTCGGAACAGCATTCGGCCATTGCAAAGTGAAGTGCAAGCCGGCGCCGGACGCGCCGCTTTGCCATTTTTCAGCGACCTGCTCGGCCGAAAAGTTCCACCGCGCGAGCCGGGCCGCGTCTCCTTCAGCCGATGGATCGATAACGGCGATCGCCATGATGCCCGAGGCCGGCACAACCTGCCCAGCGGCATCGCGAGGCTCGACCACCACCCGCAAACCTTCATCGACCGACGTATCACCACCCGCCTTTCGCCAGACGGTGAGCTTCGTATTTATGACCAATGCCGATACGGGCCCGCCACGCGATTGAGACGCCAGGTGCGCTTTGGCGCTCGGCGCAGCGGGCGGAGGTCCAGGTAGTTCTTCGGCCGGGGCGCGCCGAGTCGAGTCGTACGGCGGGGCTTCCATCGGCGGGGCATAGGCCGGTGCTTCAGGTTCGGCCTGCGGGGGTATCTCTTCCGGAGTTGCAGCGTCAGGCGGATAGGCGCCTCGATCGGCCGGCGGTGCGTCAGCCTCGGCGTCACCAGGCCGCGCGGAAATCGGCGCGTAGCGGTTCTGATTCGAAGGCAGCTCCTCCGGATTACGCGAGGCCGTATTTTCCGGCGCAGCCGCCGGGGGGCGCGACATACCCTCTGGAACGTGCGGATCCGGAGGACTGATCACCGGCGGGCCGGTGAACCGCGGTACAAATTCACGAGACCGGCGGCGAGCGCCATTGTTCCGCATCTCTTCGTCAGGTAGCTCGACCTTCGGCGCTTCGATATCAGCATCCGGCGCGGGGCTGCTATCCTGCCTCGAAGGGCTGGAAAACAGCGGCGTGCGGCGCGGCTTGGTCGTTGGGCCGGGCGTCGAGGCCGACGTCGACGAACCGGGCTCCGTGGCGCACGCCTGGCAAGTTTGCAGGGCCGATTTAGCATCCTCAAGCTGCCAGGTCAGCTCGTCCAGCCTTTGCTCCAACTGAAAGTTCTCGCGCTCCAGATCCTCGTTTGCGGTGCGCAGTTGTTGCAAATGACAACCGCTCGTCGTGCATAACAGGGCCAGGGCGGCCATTGACTGCCATCGCATCATGTGCGGCCTCGCGCAGAAATCAGACCGGCTCGCCGGAGCAAGCATCTGTCAGCTTCCTGGAATGTTCGTTGAAACGCCGAATCGGCAACGCGGGAGATTGTCTACAAAGCGCGCTGGCGGCGTCACGACGCGGCCGCCGCGCCTAGGGCGTGGCTTACTGCGTCGCGTGCCGTGGGGCGATCCGCTGACTCACTTCCTTGTGTTTTGACGGGAATCCGTATTTTTTTTGCGACGGTGGCCAATTTGCGGGATGGGAAGCCACGGTCGGTCACTGGCCTGCTCGCGAACTGCAATAGCGCCGTGCGGTGACGCGGCAAGCCTTTCTCGCTACTTACGCACCCGCCGGGGTCGGCGCCATGTGCTCGATAACGCGGTCAATCAACGCATACTCGTGGGCCTCTTCGGCCGACATAAAACGATCGCGATCGGTATCCTTTTCGATCTTGTCCAGGGGATGACCCGTGTGCTTGATCAGGATGTGATTCAGCTTGGCCTTTACCTTCTGAAATTCCTTGGCGTGAATCATGATCTCCTCGGCAGTGCCTTCCATGCCGGCCAGCGGCTGATGAATCATGATCCGTGCGTTCGGCAGAGCATTTCGCTTGCCTGTAGCGCCAGCGGTCAACAGCACCGCGGCCATCGACGCACATTGACCGATGCAATACGTCGCGACATCGCAGGTGATGAACTGCATGGTGTCATAAATCGCCATGCCCGAAGTGACGCTGCCGCCGGGCGAATTCAAGTAAAGATGGACGTCGGCCTTGGCATCTTCGGCCTGCAGGAAGAGCAGTTGCGCGACGATCGAGTTTGCGACTTCGTCGTTGATGCTGGAGCCGAGAAAAATAATACGGTCCTTCAGAAGCCGGCTATAGATGTCCATAGCCCGTTCTTCACGGCCGCTTTTTTCGATGACGTAGGGAATCAATGGCATCGGGAAAACTCGCTAGCTGAAAGTGTTTTGTTCGTCGGAGTTGCCGGCGGCGGAAAGGGCTCAGTCGGCCTTCTCTTCTTCTCCGGTATCGCCCGGAGGCTTCGTGAGGATTTCGTCGACGACGCCGTACTCCTTGCCCTGGCCTGCGCTCATGTAGAAATCGCGATCCGTATCTTTCGCGATGCGATCGATGGGCTGACCGGTATGGTCGGCGAGAATTTTGTTCAGCACGTCGCGTGTCTTGAGAATCTCTTGGGCCTGGATTTCGATGTCCGACACCTGCCCCCCGACCTGGCCGTAGGGCTGATGGATCATGATCTTGGCGTGCGGCAAAGCGTAACGCTTGCCCTTGGCGCCGCCGGCCAGCAATACCGCGCCGCCGCTGGCCGCCAGGCCGACGCAATAGGTGGCGACCGGACAGGTGAGAATCTGCATCGTGTCGTAGATCGCGAGCGTGGCGCTCACGCTGCCGCCGGGGGAATTAATATAAAAATGAATTCCTTTGCGGCGATTTTCGCTCTGCAGGTACAGCAGCTTCATCACCAATTCATTGGCGTTGCCGTCGTGAATCTCGCCCTGCAGCAAAATAATGCGGTTTTCCAGCAGCAAATCGCCCAGCGTCAACTGCCGCTGACGCTGGTAGTCGCGGTAGCTGGCCATGGGCTCGAAGTGGGAAATCCCTGCGTTGCGATTCATGAGAGGTCCTTTATCCTGCGTTTAACATCCGGCGAGGAATTGTAGGCGCACGTCGGCGAGTTGTCTCGTCGTCGCACGGTCGCTCCCCAAGCCGCGTCATTCGCACTCCGCGTCACCAGGAAACCGTTACCGGACACTTGGCGTTGCAGGGTAAATTATTTGGGCAGATCCACCGCGGCAGATTCACTACCGCTTCCCGGACAAGTACCTCGCCCGAACGAGTCGGACTGCCCGACGGCAGAAACGTCGACACGGGCATCCCTGTCCGTAAAACGCTGACCGTAAAAAACGCTATCCGTAACGCTGACGTGATTTCGGTGCTTTAGCCACGTTCCTGTGGCTGCTTCAACGACTCGGCCCCACCGCTGTGCTTCGCGGCGGGAATGTACTCTTCTCCTTCGTCACCACCAAGCGCCTGATCCAGAGCCTCGGCGTCGGAGGCGTCAGA
>DASYDW010000097.1 GCA_036499395.1 Pirellulales bacterium | reverse complement strand
TTCAACAACTCCATTGACGGCGTGGCAAAACAGGCCCCCGAGGTGTTGGGCCAGTTTCTCTCTTCGATCGGCGGATCGATAACCCAGGTTCTGCAGAGCGCTGTTGATGGACCCGTCAGCCATGCTCTCGTGGCATGCGCGGTTGCCAGTGGCCGGCCGGTCGTACCCGTCCGGCTAACGGGTTCTTACAAGGCATATCGTGCTTCGCTTATCGGTCAGTTGTTGAAAACTTCCGGCGTCAAAAAAATGAGCCGCAACGCTATTCAACGCGAGGTATCGCTCGCCTTGCGCCGGTTACAGATTCTTGGCGAGCCGATGAACGCAACCGTTTCATCGAAATTCCTGGTGATGATCGATGAGGAGACAATCAAAGGCATGCCGAAAGGGCTAACGAAGAACGAACAGGCTAAATGGCTTGCGGGTTCGATCCGCTCTGCCGACGAAATTGAGAATTTGAATCTCTCGGCATGGCGCGAGCGCATCGACGTTCCCGGAATGGCGGCAAGGGCGGGCAAGGCGATACCGTTCGTAGGCAACCTTCTCGCTGGCCTTTTCCAGTTGGCCGCCTATCGGAAGGTGTCGCGGGATCTCGCCGGGTCCATGAAGGACGAAAAGATCGAAAACCAGTACAGGCTGGGGAGTGCCGCCATTGCTATTGGAGCGACTATTGCCGATATCATTTCGCAGGCGGCTGGCGCCATGGCAGAAACCACTCTGTTTATGGGGCGTGCTGTTTTTTTAAAAATCGTAGAGCAAATAATGGATGCTACGGCAAAGCGTGCGGGAGTTATTTCCGCTGGAATGAATTCATTCTGGGACGGAAAAAATTCAATTGAAGCTTTTCGCGAAAAAAATTTCGCGTTGGGCACAGATCTAGGAGTATCCGCTATATCCGGCGCCGTGGCCGCCGGCCTAATTGCGGCCGGTTCAGGAGATTGGGCAATTGTGGCGACTTTCGTTTTAATTGGCTCAGGCATCGTCGCCCCATTTCTTCACGATAACAATATCGACAAATGGCTCAAACGCTGCTACTGGGGCATTCTGGACGCAAAGGATTGTTATCAAAACGCCGAAATCGAAATGAGCGAGCTGTCCGTCGCCACCAAGAGTTAACATGGATTATACCGGACTCTATGCAAAAAAATATCGCGTCAATCGTAAACTGACTGAAGAGGAGCGCTCCAATCAGCTGCACCAAAAAGCAGCTCTTAACGTTACGCCGCTCTATAATCTTTCGGTAATCAAAATTAACTCGACCTATCTCGAATCTGTTGATCGATGGTTTCTGTATCGGGGAACGATGACGGTAATTTGTTTACTTGGTATTGCGCTTCCTTTTGTGATTTTTTTTATTCCTTTGTTAGTTATGCCATCAATAGATTGGATGGCAATTTTTACCCTTGTACCAATTTCAGCGCCGCTTTGGGTCTTGGCAACGTGGGGACTACTCAAGGAGTCGTTCCGCCGGACGCATTTCCCAATCCGCTTCAACTATCGAAACCGGATGGTGTACGTATTCAAAACCAACGGCACGGTTTTTCAGGCAAAGTGGGATGACATTTTTTTCACGCTGGGACGGTGTGAACGAATGGTCGGAATTCAGAACTGGGACATCCGCGGCCATGTTCTCGATAAAGACAGGGAAACCATACTCGAAACCTTCGCATTGCCAGGCGACGACACGAACATCGACCAGTTAAAGCAGGCATGGGAATTCTTTCGTCGCCATATGGAAGACGGGCCGGCCACAATCTATCGCGATGTCTATTGGTGCCATGATATCGCCGAACGGCGCGAGAAATTCAAGGCCGGACTCACAACGATGCTTTTCTCATTTAATGGCCACCCGATTGCTCAAATTTTGTCTTATCCGTTTTTCTTCTTCGAGGCGCTTGGCCGTTGGTTCGCGATGCGCACAAGCAAAATTCCGGCATGGCCAGCGGAAGTGGAGGCGCAATGCAAGGTTGATCCGTTCGACCCCAACCTGCGCGATGCTTCACACAACCCCGACAAGATCCCGATGGAGCCAATCAAAAATGAGTGAGTATTCCGTGGCGACTGAGATCTGACATGGATTACACCGGTCTCTACGCAAAAAAATATCGTGTCAATCGCAAGCTGACTAAGGAAGAGCGCTCCAATCGGTTGTGCCAAAATGTTCCTTTGAGGATTACGCCGTTCTACAACATTTCAGTGATAAGGATGAATTCTACCTATCTCGAGTGCATCGACCGGTGGTTTTTGTACCTAGGATTTATGACATTGATTTGTTTGCTTGGCATTGCAATTCCTTTCGCGATTTTTTTGTTCCTTTGTTAGTTACTTCGACCATGGATTGGATGGCAATTTATATCTTTGTACCAATTTCAGCGCCACTTTGGGTTTTCGCGACCTGGGGACTACTCAAAGAGTCGTTCCACTGGACGCATTTCCCAATTCGCTTCAATTATCGAAACCGGATGGTGTACGTGTTCAGAACCAACGGCACGGTTTTGCAGGCAAAGTGGAATGATATTTTTTTCACGCTCGGACGGTGTGAGCGGATGGCCGGCGCACAAAACTGGGACATTCGCGGCCATGTGCTCGATGAAGACGGGGAAACCGTGCTTGAAACCTTTGCATTGCCTGGCGACACCATGAGGATCGACCAGTTGCAGCACGCGTGGGAATTCTTTCGTCGCTACATGGAAGATGGCCCAGCTACGATCTATCGTGACGTCTATTGGTGCCACGATATCGCCGGGCGGCGCGAAAAGTTCAAGGTTGGACTCGCGTATCTCTTTTTTGGCTTGAACGGACTGCCCATCGGTCAAATCCTGCTCTCGCCTGTCTTCCTTATTACGTCGCTTGGCCGTTGGTTCGCGATGCACACAAGCAAAATTCCAGCATGGCCAGCGGAAGTGGAGGCGCAATGCAAGGTTGATTCGTTCGATCCCTACCTGCGCGATGCCTCACGCAACCCCGACAAGATCCCGATGGAGCCGATCAGAAACGAATGAGCAATTCCATCGCGGCCGAGGGCCGATACGGGCTACACGGAGCAGAACTCCAAAAACGACTCGTATCAATCAGCAAGCTGACCGAAGAAGCACTCTCCAATCAGAGGCACTAAAAAGTGCGTCCGATTGAACCGGTCAATTCTCACAAGCTTTAAATCCGAGAGGCCGCCGAGTCTTTCAGATCAGAGGAGTAAGCATGTCCCTTCCCATCGCAGTACTAGGCGATAGCACCGACCATGGCGGCCGGATCATCACAGGTTCCGATTCGCACGAGATTAGCGGCAAGCCCATTGCTCGCCTTCATGATCTGGTCGATTGTCCGAAACGGTATCCAGACGGTCGACCGCATGGTGTGAACAAGATTATCGAAGCGCATCCGACGCTAACGGTCGGCGGAATCCGGGTCGCCCTGCACGGGCACCACACCGAGTGCGGATGTTCACTTATTAGCAGCACAGTTGCGAGGATTGGATGATTGACCGTGCGAAATATCTGGGCGGCCAGACGCAGGATGTGTTGGTTTCCGTCGATTCCCCGGCCTACGCGGATGTCGTGGATCCCGATCGGAACAGAAAAACCTATGTCATCCCCCCAGGCGAAACGGAGGCGCAGCGGCTGAATGCCATTCGAGCGGCGCGAAATCCGCTGCTCGAGGCGGCACGTCCTCTATTGAGAGCGCAAGCCGACATGCCCGACAAGCTGGACAGTCACGCCAGTGAACTGCTTCGGCAAATGCTCGAACAAGAACTCCGCATCTTCCTCAAACTCTGCGAGCAAGCCAACATCCGCCGCGACCACATGGTCGGCGCCCGCTACTGCTTATGCACGGCCCTCGACGAAGCCGCGATGCAGACCGCGTGGGGCAAAGGCGGCAATAGCGGCGTCGAATGGATCACCAACGGGCTCGCGACGATTTTCCACGAAGACCGCCAGGGCGGCGACAAGGTCTACCTGCTGATTGGCCGGCTCCTCGCGGAGCCCCAGGAGCATCGCGATCTGCTGGAAGTCATTTACCGGATCCTCAGCCTCGGCTTCGAGGGCCGCTACCGGCACGAAGCCGATGGCCGGCGCAGGCATGACGCCGTGCGTCAACGCCTCTACAACGAAATCACCTCGCAGCGAGCGCCGGTTCCCGTGGCACTGTCGCCGCACTGGCAATCCAGCGTGAAAGGCAAACGGCTGTCGTTCTACGACTTTCCGGTGTGGATCACGGTTGCCGTGCTGTCGGTCACCCTGCTCGGCCTCTTCGGGTGGTTCAAGTATCAACTGCTCGGCCACGGCGCCGAAGTCCAGAAGCAGATCGCCGACATCGGACGCATGACGCCGCCCCCTGCTCCGCCGGCGCTGCATCTGAAAGTGCTGCTCAAGAACGAGATCGCGGCCGGCACGGTCAGCGTCGATGAAGATGCGCGCCACAGCAATGTCACGTTTCAAGGCGACGCGATGTTCCCGCCCGGCGGTATTGCGGTCAAGAAGTCGATGGCGCCGTTGATCGCAAAGATCGCCGACGAAATCGCGAAGGTGCCAGGCAAGATCACGGTGCTGGGCTACACGGACAACATTCCGATCCGCAGCAGGCGGTTCGCGTCGAACGACGCGCTATCAGAACAGCGCGCCACCGAAGTCCTGCAGATGCTGCAGGCCGATGGCGTGCCTGCCAGCCGGCTCGAAGCTATCGGCAAGGGCGACGCTGATCCCATCGGGGACAACCGCACGGCTAACGGACGCGCACAAAACCGGCGTGTCGAGATTGCGGTCGCAGAGTAACGAACCGGCTCCATGCCCAAGGTACAAGTATGAAGAAGTTTCTGTCGTTTCTGGTCTCGCGCCAGTGCCTCGCGCTGCTCGCGCTGATCGTCATCGCGCTGATGATCTGGTTTGTCGGCCCCTTCGTTGCGTTCGGCGGCCTCAAGCCGCTGGCCGGCGCCGGCATTCGCGTCCTGCTGATCGCGCTGCTGCTTGCCAGCATGTTGCTGTGGCTGGCAGGCTGGTCGACCAGCGTCGTGTTCGTTGCGCTTTTATGCCTGCTGATCTGGTATGCGTCGCCGCTGCTCGCATTGGGGCGCGCGTCGCCGTTCGAGCCGGTATCCGCCCGTCTGACTGCGATCGCCGTGGTGCTGACGGTGTTCATCATCTACTGGCTAGGGCGGCTCTGGTCGCGAATGCGCAACGAGGAGCAGTTCCTGCGCAAAATGCTCGACTTCGGCGGAAAGAAAGAAGCGTCGCCCGCCGCCAGCCAGCTTCGGAAAGTCGAGGCGGTTGTCGCCGGCGCGCTCGCCCGCCTCAAATCGATGCGCACTGGCGCTCGCGGACTCGGCAAGCTGTTTCAGGGCAAGCGCTACCTGTATGAGTTGCCGTGGTACATCACGCTCGGCTCGAATGCTTCCGGCAAGACCAGCGCGCTGCTCAATGCCGGTCTGTCGTTCCCGCTCGCCGAGCAGATGCACAGTTCAGCCGGCGCGCTTATGGGCGGCAGCACGGCGGTGGACTGGTGGCTCACCAACGATGCCGTGCTCATCGACACGGCCGGCTATTACACACGTCACGGAACGTCGACGAATGAGGCTTCCGCCAAGCTACCTGTGTCGGGCGAAGCGGAAAGCACCGCGATAGCCGTTCAAGCGAACGACGAAGCCGGCAATAGCGACGACAACGCCGCCCCGGCCGGGTCGAACTCTGTTGCGGCCACGTCCAGCTCGAATGCCACGGATATGCACAGGGAGCGGCAGAGCGTCGACAACGCGGAATGGCTCGGCTTTCTGGGCATGTTGCGCAAGCACCGCCCGCGCGCGCCCATCAACGGCGCGCTGCTCGCCGTCGATCTGGCCGAACTGCTCAGCGCGGACGAAGCCACGCGTATTTCCACCGCGGCCGCGCTACGCGGGCGTCTCGAAGAACTGCGCACGGAACTGGGTATCCGCTTTCCGGTTTATCTGATGATCACGAAGGTGGACCGTCTCACGGGTTTCGCCGAATACTTCGGTTCGCTGACGTCCGAGGGTCGCGCGCAGGCCTGGGGCTTCACGCTTCCGTACGGCAAGGAAACCATCGCGCGCGAAGGCCTGCGGGCGCGCTGTCATGACGAACTGACACAGCTCGGCGCGCGCCTCGCCGCGGCTGTCGACACTCGCCTGCAGGACGAATACGATGCCGGCAAGCGCCGTCGGCTCGCCGCGCTGCCCGAGGAGTTCAGCGCGTTGATCCGCTCGCTGGACGAGCTGATCGGGCGCATCTTCCTCGACTCCCGCTACGACGACACCCAGCTTCATTCGACGCTGCGCGGCGTGTATTTCACCAGTGCCTCGCAGACCGGCGACGAGACCGTAGCCGACCGTCGCACGATCGCCCAGCGCCTGAGCGCCAGTCTCGAAGAAACGCCGAACGCACCCCGTCGCGCGGAAGGCAGGCAGAGTTTCTTCCTGCACGATCTGCTCTCGAAGATCGTGTTTCCCGAAGCGCATCTGGTCAGCCCTAACCTGCGCTGGGAGTATCGCTTCCGCTCGCTGCGGCTCATCGGCCACGCGCTCGCGCTGCTGCTGTTCGTGTGGCTCGCGTTGGGGCTTCGCATCAGCTTCGGCAACAATAGCGATTACCTCGTTGCGATCGGCAACAAGACGCAAGCGCTTGCCGCAAGGGTCACGCAGCTTTACCGGCAACCCAGACCGGAAGCGGTGCCCGACACGCTGACGGCGTCGCGTGACCTGCCCGCCTATCCAGGTCTCGACCTGTCCGGCCCGGATGCCGCCTGGCGCTATGGCCTCTACACGCCGCCGGACATCGTGGCCGAGAGTCACCGCACCTACGATGCACTGGAGGACAAGCTGCTGCTGCCGCAAATCGTGCAGCGGATGGAAGACGTGATTTCGCAGGCCGTCGCGAACAAGGATTCGAAGACCGCCTACGATGCATTGCGCGTCTACCTGATGCTCTACGACAAAGGTAAATACGATGCCGGCGACGTGAAGGCATGGGTGCTCGACGACTGGGCGAAGTCCGACAGCGCGGCGGTGTTCGGCGGCCGCGCTTCGATGATCGACCACGTGCAGCAGCTCTTCTCCGGCGCACGCATCGTGCAGTCGCCGTTGATTCGCAATGACGCGCTGATCCAGCAGGTGCGAGCGTTTCTCGATGGCAGCAATGCAACCGACCGGCTGTACGAGCGCGCGAAAGCGGCGATGCAGAAAGAGGCGCCGGACGAATTCACGCTGCTCCGCGCGGTGGGCCCGCAGGCAGGGACGGTTTTTACCCGCGCGAGCGGCGCGCCGCTCTCTCGCGGCGTGCCCGGCCTTTTCACCTACGACGGCTACCACAACCTGTTCGACAAACGGCTAAAGGAGTTCGTGCAGGTCGCGCGCGTCGACGATGCGTGGGTCATGGGCCGGCCCTACCTTGCGGGTATGTCCGGCGCGGCTCAAAAAAAAACGGCTGACCTCGTAAGCCACGCGAACGACGCAGACGATGCGTTGACCGAAGCCGTGCGGCGCGAATACCTGATGGAGTACGCGCAGCAATGGGATGCCTTTCTCGGCGATATCCGCACGGTAAGCGGCACGAGTCTCGACTTCAACCTGCAGGTGCTGCGCAGCTTCGCGGCGCCTGATTCGCCGCTGGCACGGCTTGCGCGCGCCGCGGTACACGAAACCACGCTCACGCAGCCGGTGGCGTCGCCGGACGGCTCTTTCCTGCAGAAGGCGACTGACTCGTTCAACCAGAAAGCGGACCAGGCATTCGGCATCCGCGCATCGGAAGGTATCGAACGCGAGCTCGTCGACAACCATTTCGCGGCGTTGCGCGAGGTCGTCACGGGTAGCGCGCAGACGCAGGCCGGGCCGCCGCAAACGGCGGCGGCCCAGGCGGGCAAGACCGGCCTCGACGGCGTGTCGAACCTGTTGAACGACTACTATACGGCGCTGACCGTCGCGGATAACGCGCTGTCGAACAACAGCATGCCGCCCGCCAGCGACACCGCGGCCAGGCTGAAGATGACGGCCGCCACGATGCCGGCGCCGTTCCAGGCCGTGCTGCTTCAGCTTGCGGCGAGCGGCTCGCTCGAAGTGAACCAGGGGATCGGCCAGCTGCTGTCGCGCCAGATGCAGGCCGTGGTCGGCGACACCTGCCGCCTGACGATCGAGGGTAACTATCCGTTCGCGACCGACAGCAAGCGGGACGTGAGCATCGACGACTTTACGCGCGTGTTCGCACGCGGCGGCGTCATCGACGATTTCTTCACGAAGACGCTCGCGCCTTTCGTCGATACCTCCGCAAAGCCGTGGCGGTACAGGACCCTGCCCGGCGCCACGGAACCGGTGCAGGGCCCCGATCTCGAACCGTTCCAGCACGCGAAGGCGATTCGCGACATTTTCTTTGCCGGTCCGGGCCAGCAGCAGCTCAGCTGGAAGGCCGACATCCGGGTGCCGGAACTCGATCCGACGATCACCAGCCTGTTGCTCGACATCGATGGCCAGACCACGCTGTACCAGCATGGTCCCGTTACGCCGTTTACGGTGAGCTGGCCCGGGCCGCGTGGCGGCGTCCATACCGAAATCACGGCGAGCCCGCGGATCAGCCCGGACACCTCGACGATTGCGACGGACGGTCCGTGGGCACTGATGCGCCTGCTTCAGAAAGGTCACGTCGTCGAAACGGCCACGCCGGGGCGCACCCGGGTCGTGTTCGATTTCGACGGCCGCAAGGCCGTGCTGGACATCGCGAGCGCGGGAACCGTGGCGAATCCGCTGACCAGCGACGTGCTGAAGACATTCCGTTGCCCGACGTCGATGCCGATGTTCAACTTGACGGATAGCGGGCCGCCGCCGGGGCTGCCGCCTGCGGCGCCCGCGGGCCTGCCCGCTTCGGGCGCGGCCCATTGAGGGCGGCCCTTCGGTTTGGGAAATCGACGACAGTCGCCCGGGATCAGGACCATGGGCATGAAAATGCGCCTGGCGCAAACGACGACAAAACTGGCGTTTATGACCGTACCAGCGGCCCACCTCGCTCGCTACACTTGGCCCTGTAGCACGTCAAGGCTTTGCATATCACAAGCCCTTGAACCCACAGCCCCACGCTCAAGTGGCAGGTCAGCAAGCACGCCTCGAATCGAGGACGAATGAGGACGCACAGATGCACGAACTTGTGAAGTTGGCCATCGAAACGCATGGCGGGCTCGAACGATGGGCCCGGGTGCACCAGATATCCGCGGCCTTCGCCGTTTCGGGTCCCGGCTTCAAGCAGAGGGGGCCGAATGCAGAGGCCGTCGCGGCGCTACCCATGTGGGTCGTCGCCGATGCCCGCGAGCAGAAGACAACGTTCGAACCATTCGCGGCGCCCGGGCAGAAAGGCATTTACCGCCCCGACCGCACGGCGATCGAGTCGTATAGCGGCGCCCTCGTCGAAGGTCTCGACAATCCTCGAGACTCTCTGAAGAAGATAGCCCTGGAAACGGCCTGGAGCGCCCCCCAGGTGCTCTACTTCCTCATTCCGGGCAAGACTATACCCCCAGTCAATGCACCGTACCCCCGAGCCAGCAGCCGGCGCACGCGCCTTAGCTGCGAAGCGCCCGGGGTCAAGCTCACGCCCCAGACGTGGGCAATTATCGGCTGTCGCAGTTCGCGCAGGCCCGCGCGAAAGTCAAAGACTCACATCAGGTCGTCGGACGTCCGCAAAGGCCGACAAGCGCGCGTTGGGGATCGGTGTTTGGGAGTGGACCGGTCGTTCGAACGATTACTGCATGGCTCAGGCGCGCGGCAGAAAGTGGCCGGCTTCTGCCCCGTGCCAAAAGCCCGTCCGAACGCGAAGTCTGGCAAATACCGTCAACCCCGCGGACGGTATCAATCGAGCTGCCACGCAGCTGCCCGTGGATACCGTCC
>DASYDW010000096.1 GCA_036499395.1 Pirellulales bacterium | reverse complement strand
ATCGTATCGCCCTTGCGCCATCGGTCCCACATCAGCGCTTTCTGGGTCTCGGAGTAATAAATTCTCGGTCGCTGTTTCATTTGCAACTCCTCCGCTGCTCACGCAGATTCTAGGTGTTGCATCGACCGGTTGAATCCGCCGGGGTGTTCGGCTACAAGTTTGTTCCAGTCCCGGCCAAACGCGCGCATCGACCCACCTGAGCGTGATGTGATACAGGATGCCCCTTGCTTCGAATAGGGTTTAGCTGCCGTCTGCATCTCGTTACCGTCCACTTTGGTCGTTGAGGGCGATCGATTGCGAATTCGGATGCGGATGCGGGATGAAGAAAAAAACGACGCAGTCATTGAACGAACCGCCGACGCCGAGTGCGTTGGTGCACTAACCAGTTTTTGGCGGGGCGTTTGCTACTTAGAGTTGTTAGTGCAGCCCGAGTACCCGCTAGGGATTTGTCGAAATGAGCAAGCGCTCGATCATCAACCTGTTTTCGCCTCACCGTGCCATCGACCGGTCTATGCCATCATCACCTAATTTATAATCATACTGTCAGTACCCCAATGATCGCAGGAGCCCTACTTTATGAGTCAACCCCGCGGACGATATGCGGGATCTCGGGACAGCGGCCCGCACCAACCTCGTCACGTGAAGCAGTCTCAGCCCAGCCTGCAGAGACAACCGTACGTCAATGCACCCGCCCGGGAGTCCGGCCAGACTGCCTCCATTTTCAAGACACGATCGTTCCAGTTTCTGGTCGATACGGTGGGTGCAGAGAATATCGCCCTGGGACTTGGATCGAACATGGCGCGAGTGGCTGAACTGACGAAAGGCGAGAGATTTACGCCCGAGACCGCCTTTCACATGGAAACCACGCTTGGTCTGCCTCACGGTTTCTTTGACGAGCCCAATCCTGCGCTCGCGGCAGAAACCATCGCCAGGCTGAAATCACCGCTCGACTTCATTCAGACCGACGACGAACCGGAAGCAGTGTCGGAAACACCCGTGCCGCCGTCTGTCCCGGGCGGCGGCGAGCAACCATTTTTTGAGAACAGTTTTTCCGAGGAAGCGCAGATGCCGAAGAGAGCAACGGTCGGGTCGCCCAAGGCCGTCAGGAACAGGCGAACCCAGATGGCCAAACCGCCCACCCCTCCTACGCAGCAAGAAGGTTCGCGCTCGAAACAGCGGGCATCTCCGGGAACCACCCAACAGCAAGCGCTCGCATTAGGCGAGAGCGCCGGGGTGGAAGACATCCGACGCGCTAACCTCCACGTTCTGACGGCTCGCAATGGATCGAAGGCAAGACTGGGTGTAGTTATGGCGATGAGCGGGTCCAACGTGGCTCATCGGTTATATGGCAAGAAACGGCTGGATAGTGCCGAAGCAAGCCGCTTCACGGAGCGACTTGGTTTGCCAGTTGGCTGGCTGGACACAGCGCGCTTAGAAGCTGATATTCCGGAGTCGGTGTCGCGTCTGCTCATGCCTGCTTCGCGCGGCCGGACATCCGTTGAACAGCACGAGCCGCTCGCTGCCGCTACGAACGCGGGTGTGCGAGGGAAACCCGCAGATGCGAGGGCGCATACTGGTCGTGCGCGGACTGCGGCCCGGACGGGTCCAGAAAGCGCCCCGCTGACTTCAGCGGATGTCGCGGCGGAAAGACAACCAGTAGCCACCAAGTATCAGGAACATGAAAGTGGTGTCCATGACGTGCCTGCGGGCCTCTCACCAGAAGAACGCGATGGCGAGGCGCCGGCAGCCACACGGGAGACCTCTGGGTCGCTTCCAGCCGCCGCAGTCACGCCGCAATCTTCCGTGTCGCTCCCCGCGACCGTGACTAGCCTGGACAATCTTAACGGTATCGCGCCCGTCGCGGAAGCATTGATCAAGACGCTGGCAGGAAAAGCACGGACGGGTCGACTGGACGAACTGAAGGCGCTGGAGCTTTTGCAGCAGGCAGTCCTCCTGTGAATCGGTGATCGTGTGCGACGACCTGTTCTACGATGACGATGAAGCGCCAAGGGGATCCATCCGCAGCAGCACCTCGAGTCGTTCAACGGTACGCTGCAAGCCGACGCATACGGTGGCTACTAGGCCATCTACGAAACCGGGCGCGTCAAGGAGGCAGCCTGTTGGGCACACGCCCGACGGCAATTCTACGAATTTCACGCAGCGCGCCCCAATGCATTGAACACCGAAGCGCTCGAGCGGATCGGCGCGCTATACAGGACTGAGGAAACGATCAGGGGCAAACCGCCCGACGAGCGCTGCGCCTATCGCCAAGAACACGCACGGTCGTTACTCGAGCGAGTCCGTGAGTGGCTCACAACAACGCTGGAAACTCTCTCGTGCAAATCGGATACGAGTCGGGCGATATTTTATGCGTTGAACCGGTGGGAAACGCTCACACGCTATTGCGATGACGGCCAGCTCGAAATTGACAATCTGCCAGTCGAGCGCGCTACGCGGGGTGGCCATAGGTCGACGTAACTATCTGTTTGCTGGAGCAGACTCAGGCGGCAAACGTGCCGCTTCCATCTACAGCCTCGTTGGCTCCGCAAAACTCAGCGGCATCGATCCTGAAGCATACCTGCGCTATGTGCTCGTACGAATCGCCGACCATGCAATTAACCGCATCGAAGAGCTCGCCCCGTGAGTCGTCGCCGATCGACTCCGCAAACCAGTCTGACAATCGCGATCTCCAGTCAAGATGTCGCTGGTGCCACGCTTACAGGACAGCCCGATGGCCCCATGGGGAGAAGCAGTCTCGGGCAAGGGTTAAATTGCTAGTGCCCGGCGTACACCCGCGCAAGCGCCTCAATTGAGCCGCAGAAAGAAGTACGAGACTGAGTTGACATGAACTCGAAGATAGGCAGGATGGCCTGCGATCGAGACTGATTTGGAAGGTCAATGCGCATGCGGGTGATCGCAAGCGATAAGTCCAGTCTCGACTTCGGATGGGAAGAAGATCAGGCGGAAATTTCGCGCCGCGTCGACAAACTCGCGTTCATCTTTTTTCTCTTCGCGAAAACGTGTGTACAAAAAGAGTCTGCGACGACTCGATCTTCCGTGAGGATATTCTGCGGATTCAACTTCTCACGCTTTAGCCCCTGCTTTTCGATCAAACGCTGAGGCATGAGGCCTCTGACAAACGAGTGGAATAGCTCTCGTTGAGTGCCAAGGTCGGCAGCCTCGAAGAACTCGCGCCCAAGCTTCGCTTCATTCGCGATTTTTGCCTTGGCGGCTTCGTTCTGCGCTTCAAGGTTGGCATCCAGCTTAGCTTGAGCTGTGCTGCGTGAACGAGCTTCGTTCCTGCTGTTCTCAAGGAGATTCGCCTGGACTAACGCCATTTTCCTGTCGGCTTCACCGATGCGATAGTTTCCGATGAGCGCTTTCCACAGATAACCCTTTGGGCTGGAAGTGACCTTCCCTTCGGTTATTCGATGCCGCGTGTACTCAATAGCCTGCATGAGTCGTTCGTCGGTCCACTCAGCCCGGTTCTGGGCAATGCGCTCGAACTCCTGTGTACCGAACGCAAACTCGTCGTGGAGGATGAGGTACATCGAATCGTCGATGCCGGCGCGTGCCGCATCAGCTCCTTGTTTCTTCGTAAAGCGAAACCGAATTCTTAGTTTTTCAGGTGGAAGTCGGTCACCATTCGGTTCCCAACTAACATCAAAGTCGGAGACTTCGTTTAGCTGACTGATCGCTGGCTCAAGAAATCGCTTCTTGAATTCCTTCACTTCCTTTCTGGATTCGCCAACTTTGCCGGGCCACTCCAAAACTTCTTCGTAGGCAAACCATTCAGTCACCCCGGGGCCTTCGCACGGTATCAGCCGGTCGTAAATCGCTCTCGAGAGTGAGAGGGAAAACGCCGTTGACGCTCGTAAGCTGAGCCAATGAGCCTTGTACGGGCTGATGAGGTACTTAATCACCCGCCCCGAAAGCAACACACAAACCAGATTGCGATCGATGTAGCAGTCGCCAAGCAGACTTATCGTCCCCCATGCGTCTTTCTCGGTCAGCTCCTCGATTGATGGCGCTGTCATGATTTCGACACGAGCCTTGGCCGCAGCCCTCATCTGGGCGATCAGATGGCTATGGTTTCGGCTGTCATATCGCATTAACCACTTGAAGTAGTTGATCTCGGCGGTGAAGGTGTAGACCTTGTCGTCAATCAGTTCGTCCGGTGCCTTGGCTGCAACAAGGAAATAGGCTGCATCCAGCACGCGGCGAGCGGCAATACCAAGCCCGCCTACTCGCGTAAAGATGTTGTTCCGGAGAAAACCAATGTCCCTCGTCGAGTCGCTGATAGACGAGCCTTGCCCGGACATATCTTCATAGATGTCCAGGGCAAGCTGGTGCGGGGTGACGGGAAGGTTCTGGTTTTCCATTCAGTTCAACTCCATGCCGGGCACTCTAGCAGGGACGCAATGTGTGTCAACACAAAAACCACCCCGTGGTCGGCGGGAATACCGCAAGGCTGCAAAAGGCTGTCCGAAGGGGATTCGGCACAAAAACCACCCTGTGAGAACACAATTTCCACCGGGTTTTCACAATCTCCGTCCTTCAGGTCCCAAATTCCGTCCATGAGCGCACAAAAACCGTCCCAGTCTTCACAAAAACCGCCTCTATCCACAGGCTCTCTCCTTGATTTGTAAGGAATTTCTTTGACCTGTTTGTAAGTAGGTAAGTTTATGTATTAAAAAAGCTAACTAACAGCATTGCATCGGAGCCGATGAATTGACCCTGGTCCGACGCTATTAACCCTTATTAACTATTTGATTATAAAGAAAATATAACTGTGCACAAAAAGCGCCCCGACAGGGTGCTTTTTGTGCACAGTGTCTAACGGCTGCGGTTTTTGGGGCAGCGCTTCCCTCCCTTGCTAGCTTGGCCGATTCAAGTGGAAATACGAGGTTGACGTGCCGCGGTTGCGATAAAAGCTTATAAAGATCAGTGACCTAGTTGGTAAGTTGCTTGAAAAACATGAAAATCTACGCGGCACAAGGACTATTTGCACACTTTCGTGTATTCTGCGCTTCAACGTCAAAACATGGAGAAGTGCAGAATGGCACACGTAGGTACGCTACCGATGGAGGACCGAAGGGTCACCCTGCGCGAAGTTGCAGATTTTGCGGATAACCTTGCCCCGTTTTCTGACAACCTTCGCGAGCAGATTCTCGCGCCGCGTCCGCGCAAAGAAGCTCCGATCTATACGATCAGCGAACTCGCCGAGATGTGTAATCTGACGCGGCAGCAGATTCAATATCTCGCAACAAAGGCTGATTCAGGGCTTCCCACCGGAACACTGAATGGTACAGGGCGTAGCCGGACATTTACTCTGGCTGAGGCCCGGATATGGATTAAGTTGGCATCGGACATCTATCAGACGCGTCTTGAGGAAGGTAGGGAGAGCTTCCGAGGCAAAGTGCTGACCACGGCACAACTCAAGGGAGGCTCGGCGAAGACGACGACGACAGTTTGTTTGGCGCAGGCCCTTACCCTCTTTGGCCGCAAAGTTTTGTTGATTGATCTTGATCCTCAGGCTTCTGCATCGGAGTTGTGCGGTCTCTACGCCGAGAAGGAGATCACCGGCGAAGATACGGTTCTTCCGTACATCTATGACCAGAACGTAGAAGGAGGACTTGGGGCAAGGGTTCAGTCAACCTACTGGGATGGTATGGACGTCATCCCCGGCCACACTTTTCTCTATGGCGCGGAATTCCTGTTGCCTGCGCGGCAAAAAACAATGCAGGGTTACAGATTCTGGTCTGTGTTGCGGGAAGGACTGGAGCCGTTGCGGGCACAATACGATTACATCCTGATCGACACGTCCCCTTCTTTGTCGTACATGAATTTGAATGCGCTCCTTGCTGCTGACGCGTTGGTTATGCCGATGATTCCCGAGAATCTGGACTTCATCAGCTCGCTCGCGTTCTGGCGTCTCTTCTCGGACGTTGCCGAAGATTTTCTTCCGTATGAAGAAGATAAGGTCTATGACTTCATTTCCGTTCTGCTGTCCCGGGTTGATTACGGGAAAACATCTTCGGCGCCCGTAGTCCGGCAGTGGGCCCAGAGCGCCTATGGCCGTTGGCTCGATCCGTTCGAGATTCCGGCTAGTTCGGTGATGAGCGGCGGTGCGCTTTCATTCTCGACTGCGTTAGACATTGTGAGCACTCATTCAAGTGCGAAGTCCCTGCAGCGTGTGAAACAACCAATGATGCAGTACGCAAAGTGGCTGGACGACATGTTTGTGAAAACTTGGAAGGAGTCAGCAGTATGACCAATATCCGCGATCAGTTGTTGGCAAAGACTGCGAATTTGGCGACGCCGGCGGACTTCAAAGGTGAAGCGAAAAAGCCCTCGCGCGGCCCCCAGACGATGCCGGGAATTACAAGTGCGTTGGCAGTTGCTCAGCTACGAATCGAGGAGTTGGAGAAGCAAGGCACGGTGACGGATATAGCGGTTGACGCCATCGCTCCGAATCCTTGGCAGCCCCGCCGTCAATTCAATGAGACGAAGCTGTCGGAACTGGCACGCTCAATCGGAGAAGTCGGATTGCTTCAGGCTGTGACGGTTCGTCGAGTTGCCGATACATATCAGCTGGTGGCTGGGGAGCGCCGATGGCGGGCTCACAAACTGCTCAATAAGGAGACCATCAAGACGGTTGTCATAGAGTGCTCCGATCAAGACATGGCGGCGCTCGCGTTGATGGAAAACGTTACCCGGGACGACCTCTCGGACTATGAGATTGCCATTGCCGTTCGACGTGCAGAAAGCGAATTCCCCAAACGGACTCGCTTGGCGGAAGTAATGGGTGTGTCTCGTAACGATCTGTATCGGTTCCTCGCGTTCGATGAATTGCCGGAGTTTGTTAAGCGCGACTTGGATTTGAATCCTTCGCTGCTGGCTGGCAATGCTGCTCAAGACGTCGTCCATGCGCTAAAAAAGACGGGAGAGTTGGGTCTTAAAGCGCTCACGGACGTATGGCCGTTAGTAATTTCGGGCGACCTTGTGCAGAGCAAGATCGCCGCAACCATCAGCGCTCAGGTAGTCCGAGGAACATCAGCAAGTGATTCTGGAGGAAGAAGCATCCTGAAGATCTTCGCGGGAAAAGCGCAGGCCGGAAGCATTACGAAAGACGTCAAAGGATTGACGTTCAAATTCAAGGCTGGGATGATGACAGAGGAGCAGGAGGCGGAGCTTCGAGAACACATTGGTAAAATGTTCTCGCTCCGTCCGGAGTAAAACAAGAAAACCCGCAGACCGCGGGTTTTTTTGTGCCTGCGATTTGCCCCAAGCGGAGTGAGGAATTCCGGGCCGCGAGGTCGGTTCGTTTCTACGAGTGTCCTTATCAGGACACTTTTGATTGGTGACATAGGAGCGCGACGGTCCTGCTGCGGCAACCCCGAAGGCTTGTCACATTGTTTTCGCGGCGCAAAGTGTCCTGATCCGAACATTTTTGCGCTATGAACTGCTTTAGGCCGACGTGAGGCAGTAACAGCCGGAATGTCGTGCACAGACCAGTTGCTCTACGCAGGACGCTTTGAAACGTAATTGAGAGCATTCAAAATCGGAATGAGGTATCGATATTTCGACTTTTATACCGCGAATCACAATAAAGGTGTTCTTATCAGGACACTTACGCGTTCCGGGTTCCGGAGTCTGTCGGTGAGTCAATTCAGGGCCCGGCAACCCAGACTCTCCGCCTTGACTTCCAAGAACACGTCCACCCCGTAGACCCCTTGGCTCTGCCTTGCGGCAGACCAGAAGTTTACCTTGCGATGGCTGCGAGGGCGTTTTCGAAGAAGGAATTTACGGCCCTATAGCGTCGGGCGTTGTTTGTCTTCGTGTGGATCGTGGTCGTCGCGAGACTCGCATGGCCAAGACTGGTCTGCAAGCTGTGCGTCAATCGAGCGCATGATTAGCGTGGATGTGATTCACCAGTGTGCGCCCGCGACGCAGATCGTGTGCTGCGCCTGAATATGTCCGGTGGACCGGGTCTGCCGCTCGGTAAAATAGGCGCTTGTACAAGCGGGCGATCCTATCAGAGACAACGGCCTGCATGTCTTAGATGTCCAATCAGTGGGAGCGGTCAAGCCTCCATCGCGAGGCTCGGATCGGAATCCGCGCGCGTGGTCTTTAGCTCCTCCATCAGGCGATGCGAGATCGACACAGACAGCTGGCGTACGCGTTTGCCATTTGCCTTCAACTCCCATGCATCATAGAGTGCTCCGTCAAGCGCCTTCCGCGAGAGCGCGCCGATCGCATAGGCCAACTGCAGTGCGTAGTAGTCGCGCTATTGATTGGGTGAGTAGGCCGCTCGGGTGGCCATCTGCAACGGTGCCGTCATTGTGCGTGGCCGGTGTGCGGCGGCTCTGTTAATTGGCGTTTCGCTGCCTACAGAGGGCACCCTTTCGAACGGATTTCGAGCGAGATAGCTTTCCTTTTGCAGTTGCTCGTGCATTAACTTGAGGATCGTGCGTGCCGTCTCCCGACGTCGGTTCTTCAGTGGGCCGCCAACGGGCGCCAGCTGCGCTCGAACCGCTCAGCGCGGCCACGGCCCATCAGCGGTTCGCTGGCCGTCGACTTTTCACAAAACTTTCGATGCACTCTCCGCTGTCAAGCGTATTCCGCGACGACAACAGCTTGTGCTATACGACGCTGGCCCCAGCAGGGGCGTTCGGCCGCGCGCCGGCAAGCACGGGTGTCCGGGTTCGTCCTGCCGCGGACTCAGATCTATGCCGCGATCGCGTTCAGGTCCTTGTCCTGCTCGGTCTGGTGCCCGGGTGAGCCCCAGCGAGCCGTCTAGGTCCGCCGACACGCGCACAGCCTGTCCGGGATGGACCCTGCAAGCGCTTGTCATCTAGGGCGAGGTGGCCAGCCTGCAGATGCCCTTACGTCGTCGTGGCGAGCGGCGACAGTACGTGCCGCAGAGAGGAGATGCTGCGCGCCGCGAACAGATCGACAAGGGTCGTTAGCCCTGCCTCCTTTAGCCGCGCCGTGACGACGGACTCGATCCCGCTGTTTAACGCGTGTCGAACGCTGGATCCCGCACAACGCCTTTTTCCATTCGGGCAAGAGCGGCTGCCTGCCGCTGGCGACAGCTTGGTCTTGCGGGCGATTCTCCGGTCGAGACGGGCGAAGCCTGCGACGGGAAATCCGCCTTGTGGAGCCCGATCAGCCCAGCTTCGCCATAGACGCTGTCTGGGGCCACGTGTTACCGGTCGGCGTGTAACGACGGGACATCTTCGCGCCAGTGCAGTTCGACAAGCGGGGTGCTGCCTGACACGCACACTGAAATCGATGACGCCTTTCGATCGCGGCGCCTTCCAGATAGCCCTGATACTGGGCGAAATGCTGCCGGGTCAGCCGGCGCGCGGAGGCGTTTATGACTGGTCGCTCCGCACGGGCACGCCGGTGGCAAGTGCAGTGGCCGATGGTCTCATCGTCGCGCGCAGGTGAGCCAGAAACGGCGGCAGCAGCTGGCACAGGCTGATCCGCTCGTTCAGTTTCACCCGCTACACCTTCTCCAGTCTCGCGCGATCGAAGTGGCCCCCGACATGGGCCATACCGAGCACTTCGGGCGCGACCCGGCTGACGATCGTCACCGTGCCGTAATGGCTGACCCGTTGTAGTGCCGCTTGGCGAGGCGCAGGCGCACGACCACGTCAGCGTTCATGCCCAGCGCGCTGGAGTTCCACTCCAGTTGATCGACGATGGACTCTTGTCTTCGTTTCGATGATTTGTAGCTTATCGGTCGAGCGCAGGAACGACATGGCGATTCGTTCGACAATCTGACGCGTCAGGTTGCCTGCGGCGGGCAGCTTGCCGGCGGTCAGCAATTTCGTCGACACGAGATGTTGTCGAGTACATCGATCGCAAATGCTGCGACGAGCGCGATGCATATGGTCTGCGCCCGGTTGGCGGCTTCGTTGAGTGCCGGCAGTAGCCGAAAACAGGCGGCCGGTGTACGGGATAGCCCAGTGAGCCGCTCGTCCAGATGCGCGGCGAAGTCCGTCCGCGCGGCCGCATCGTCGTGTGATAGCTCGCGCCTGATGGCGTTCGGGATGGTCAAGTCAATGATCGGTTGCGTCATGGGCGTCCGCCGCAGGAAAAGTGATGCCAAGATCTGTGTCGAACTGCCCCGCGCTACGGGGCTGGATTCAAGCCCCGTGACAAGATTTGAATGCGGCAAAAGCGAAGGAAGGATTTAAACGCCCGTCGATTCGAAGCGAAGCTCGGAAAGCACGTCCTCACTAGATTCGGACTCCAAAATAATTGTTCTGCGATAGCGAAACCCATGGAGCTTCAGTCGTGAAACAAGCGGACAAACAGGTCGGCACGCGCAAGACCTTGTTTCACCGAGCTTATTTATGTTCAAAGCAAAATTGTTTCACGGGAAATCGGCGCCCGCTGGGCTTGCGACGTGCTCCGTGGGCGGCGTTTGACGTGTCGGGAGTGGTCCGCCTCGCCGCTGGCGGGTGTTGTAGTGAATGATACGTTTTTGTGGTGTTTTTTACTCCTCAAGTCGGAGGCGATGGCATACATCCCTAACAGCGGAATGTTTGGCAGGGCGACTGCCGCCTTCGCGCCGTCTCAACCGGCCACAACGGCGCTGTCACGTTGCTGATTGCATGACAACCTATCGACAATGGGAGTCGTGTTTTCAGACTGCGGTGAACGGAGCTTGGGCAATGCCGGTGAAGAGACACCACGCTTCAAATCGCGCGGCGAGCTGTTTGCGATAAAGCGAGGCGCGCAGCAGATGACGCTTGAGTACGAAGTGCTGGCGGATCAGACCGAAGCACGACAGGAAGGACTGCGTGCGTTCGGGCAAGCGAAAACCGCACATCTGATG